>DAIPJR010000271.1:0-2677 GCA_036770165.1 Actinomycetes bacterium
CAAGGAACAGGGGCCGTTCGTCCATGATCAACCACAGGGTGGGGGCCGGTGCCGGGTGTGGCCGGGGCGGTGCTGCGGTACTAGTCGAGGGGGAGGGCGCGGCGCGCATCGGCCCCTAGGACGCCCCAGACGATGAACTGCTCGACGAGCACGCTCGGTGACGTGTCGTAGATGACGGCGAGGGTGCGGAGGTCCTCCTGGCGGACCGAGAGCACCTTGCCGTTGTAGTCGCCGCGCTGGCTCTGGATGGTCGACACGTAGCGGGCCAGCGGGCCGGCCTTCTCGGCAGGGACCAGCGAGAGCCGCTCGAGGTCGAGCACGAGGCGGGGCGGCGGCTCGGACGATCCGGCCGGGCCGGCACCCGGGAGCAGCTCGCCGACGGGCACGCCGTAGAAGTCGGCCAGCTCAGCCAGCTTCTGCACGGTCACCGCACGGTCGCCGCGCTCGTACGAGCCGACGACGACCGCCTTCCAGCGGCCCTGCGACTTCTCCTCGACGCCGTGCAAGGAAAGACCTTGCTGCGTACGGATCGAGCGCAACCTGGATCCCAGAGCACGTGCGTAGTCGGACGGCATCTAGTCCCCACCCCCAGCGATTCCCTCGAGCCCCGACGACCCTGCGTGGGCCTTCCGGTGACACTCTGTGACGTTACGGAGGGTGATCAAGAGCGTCAATAGACGGGGTACGAGTCCGGCCGTTCGGTGGATGCAAGACCGCCGGATCGGCCCTGGTAGCGTGTCCACCGTTCGACGTCCTTTAACGACCCGTCCTGCGAGGCGGGGAAGGAGGTCTGTGCGGCATGACGTCTGCCACCGATCACAGCACTGCCGCTCGTGAGGTCCTCGAGCCGGCTGACATCCACCGGGCTCTGACCCGCATCGCGCACGAGATCCTCGAGCGCAACAAGGGCGCAGGTGACGTCCTCCTGCTCGGCATCCCGACCCGGGGCGTCCCGCTTGCCCGACGGCTGGGCGAGCGCATCGCCGAGGTCGAGGGCCAGCCGGTCCCAGTCGGGTCGCTCGACATCACCATGTACCGCGACGACCTGCGGCTGCACCCGGCCCGCGCGCTGGAGCGCACCGAGGTGCCACCGCCAGGCATCGACGGCAAGGTCGTCGTCCTCGTCGACGACGTGCTCTTCTCCGGCCGGACCGTACGGGCCGCCCTCGACGCGCTGAGCGACTTCGGCCGCCCGCAGTCGGTGCAGCTCGCGGTCCTCGTCGACCGCGGCCACCGGGAGCTACCCATCCGCGCGGACTACGTGGGCAAGAACCTGCCCACCTCGCTCCGGGAACGGGTGCGCGTCCTTCTCCAGGAGCAGGACGGGCGCGACGCCGTCCTCCTCGACACCAAGGACGCGCCGGACGCGTCCAGCCCGAAGGGGGAAACCCGGTGAAGCGGCACCTGATCTCGGCAGCGGACCTCACCTACGACGACGCGCTGCTGGTCCTCGACACGGCGACCGAGATGGCGGCGCTGGCGCACCGCGAGATCAAGAAGCTGCCCACCCTGCGGGGACGCACGGTCGTCAACCTCTTCTTCGAGGACTCGACCCGCACGCGGATCTCGTTCGAGGCGGCCGCCAAGCGGCTCTCGGCCGACGTCATCAACTTCTCGGCCAAGGGGTCCAGCGTCTCCAAGGGCGAGACGCTGAAAGACACCGCGCTGACCCTGGAGGCGATGGGCGCCGACGCCGTCGTCATCCGGCACGGGTCCAGCGGTGCCCCGCACCGTCTCGCCAACTCCGGCTGGATCGGCGGCTCCGTGGTCAACGCCGGCGACGGGACGCACGAGCACCCGACGCAGGCCCTGCTCGACGCGTTCACGATGCGCCGGCACCTGGCCGGCGGGGTCGGTGACCTGGCCGGGCGCCGCGTCACGATCGTCGGCGACATCCTGCACAGCCGGGTGGCGCGCTCCAACGTGCTGCTGCTCGCGACGCTCGGCGCCGAGGTCACCCTCGTCGCACCTCCGACCCTGCTCCCGGTCGGGGTCGACGCGTGGCCCTGCTCGGTGTCGTACGACCTCGACGCACCGCTGGCGAAAAGCGACGTGGTGATGATGCTGCGGGTGCAGCGCGAGCGGATGACCGACGCCTACTTCCCGAGCGCCAACGAGTACAGCCGGCGCTACGGGCTCGACGTCGCGCGGGCGGCCATGCTGCCCGACCACGCGATCGTCATGCACCCCGGTCCGATGAACCGCGGGATGGAGATTGCCGCGGAGGTGGCCGACGGGGTGCGCTCCACGATCGTCGAGCAGGTCACCAACGGAGTGAGCGTACGGATGGCGGTGCTCTACCTGCTGCTCGGAGGCAGGGAACCGGCGATCAGCGAACCGGCGATCAGCGAACCGGCGATCAGCGGCACGAGCGAGAAGGCGGAGGCGGCACTGTGACGAGCACCATCATCCGTGGCGGGCGAGTCCTCGGCGCGGAGCCGGCCGACCTGCAGCTGCACGACGGGGTGATCGTCGAGATCGGTGCTGCGGGCAGCCTGTCCGCCGCGGGCGCCGACGTCGTCGAGGCCGACGGGCTCGTCGTCCTGCCCGGCCTCGTCGACCTCCACACCCACCTGCGCGAGCCGGGCCGCGAGGACGCCGAGACGGTCGAGACCGGGACGCGGGCAGCGGCACTCGGCGGGGTCACCGCCGTGCACGCGCTGGCCAACACCCACCC
>DAIPJR010000272.1:0-1540 GCA_036770165.1 Actinomycetes bacterium
GGAACAGCTCGGACGAGCGCCGTACGAGCCGGGCGAGGATGTCCCGATCCAGGCGCGGCGCCACGGTCGGCCGGTCGTACAGCTGGTCGACGGTCAGCGACAGGACTCGGATCTGCAGCGTCATCCGCACCAGCTCCGTCTCGCGGCGCCGCAGCAGGGCGAGCTCGGCCTTGTCCTTGCGTCCGCGCGGGTTGAGATGGATACCCTCCTCGGCCTGCGACGTGGCCGCGCCGCCGGCCGACGTGGTCGCCGCTAGCGCCCTGGAGGACGCGATGAAGTCGTGCCGGCGGTGGTCGCCCATCTGCTCCTCGCCCGACTCGAGCTCGGTGGCGATGGCCTCGAGCTGTTCGACGAGCGCGTCGCCCCACTGCGACTGCGCCTGCCGCGCGGCCCCGAACGACGGCCGCTCCGGGATGCCGACCCCGACGAGTATCCCCACGGCACCCCCGATGACGGTGTCGATGAGCCGCCAGTGCCCGTACCCGGGCAGAGCCGGCCCCAGCGCGACGGTGAGCAGGACGGACACCGGGATCTGGGCCTGCCCGGCGAACCCGAGCGGCAGCCGCCGGGCCGCTCCGATGGCCACCAGCAACGCGATGAGGATGGACCACCAGCTCGTCCCGACGCGCTCGACCCAGAGGGACGCGACCGCGACGCCGATGATGTTCCCGAGCACCCGCTGCAGGCCCTGGCCGAGGGTGCTGACGATGCTGCTCTGCACGGTGAACACGGCGACGACCGCGCCGAGCGAGGCGAACCGCGAGGGCCCGAAGTGGTCGCCGATCTCAAATGCGAGCGACGCCGCGCACGCTGCCTTGACGACCGTGAGGCCCGTACCGAACGTCCCGCTCTTGGTCAGCAGCAGCCGCGCGAGGGGCGCAGGAACGGCTCCAGCACCTTTCGCGGACGATGCTGCCATGCCATTAGAGTAGGCGGCGCCGCGTCCCCGACGGGTCGCGCGCGGGTGTAGTTCAATGGCAGAACATCAGCTTCCCAAGCTGACAGTGCGAGTTCGATTCTCGTCACCCGCTCCGACGCAGAAGCACCTCCTAGCCGGAAGTCCTGGCGAGAACGAAGTCGTACGAGACGCTGGCCCACGGGCCGGGGGCCCGGAGCCCGGGCGGTGCCGGGTCGTCCGCGGCGCGCTCGACGAAGTCGGCGACCAGCGCCGCCTTGACCCCGAAGACCGCGTCGTCGCGTAGGTGGTCGTCGCCGGCTGCGAAGACGTGGGTGGTGAGCGTGCGGTAGCCGGGCGCCGAGATCATGAAGTGGATGTGCGCCGGCCGCATCGATCCGCGCCCGCCGGCGGCCAGCAGCTCGCCGACCGGCCCGTCGGTCGGGATCGGGTACGCGGCCGGCCGTACGGACCAGAAGCGGAACCCGCCGGCCTCGTCGGTGAACAGGTGCCCCCGACCGCCCACGACGTCCGCGCCGAGCTGGACGTCGTAGAACCCGTCCGCGTCGGCCTCCCAGACCTCGACGCGCGCCGCCGACAGAGGCTCGCCGGCGACGTGCATGCCGTGAGGGATCAGCGTGTATT
>DAIPJR010000272.1:1550-2677 GCA_036770165.1 Actinomycetes bacterium
ACCGTGCGCGAGATCGCCGCCCGGCTCGACGAGCGGGGAGCCCGCGACGAAGAACGGGCCGAACACGGTCGAGGGCGTCACGGACGGGTCGGCCGAAGCGTTCACGCCGACCGTCTTCATCGACACCCCGAGCACGTCCGAGAGCAGCACGAACTCCTGCCGCCGGTCGTCGCACTGCTGGCCCGTACGCGTCAGGAACGAGATGGCCGCGTGCCACTCGTCGTCGGTGAGGCGCACGTCGTCGACGAAGGCGTGCAGGTGTCGCACGAGGCTCTCCAGCACGGCACGGAAGCGCTCGGAACCGGCGCCGGCGAAGCTGCCGACGACCTGGTCGGTCAGTGGCCGTTCGTCCATCACACACCTCGTACGGACACAGCCGAGACCCGTAGCTCGCTGCCGTCCCAGGCCGCCTGCAGCAACGCTCGCACGTCGCCGGCGGCGACCGGCCGCGGGTTGCCCGGTGCCAGCTGAGCGTCCACGAGCGCCGCCGCCTCGTCGAGGCGGTCCTCCGGCAGGCCGATCTCGCGCAGGGTGCGCGGCACCCCGAGCACCCGCCCGAGGTGCACGAGGGCCCCGACTCCGTCGCCACCCTCGACGGTGCCGCCGCCACCGAGCGCGCGCGCCACCCGGTCGACCACGTCGGGTACGGCAGGAGCGTTGTAGGCCAGCACGTAGGGCAGCAGCACCGCGTGGGTCTGTGCGTGCGGCAGGTCGTAGGCACCGCCGAGCACGTGGCAGATCTTGTGGTGCAGCCCACCTCCTGCCACGGCGAACGAGACGCCGGCGAGATGTGCCCCGTACAGCGCCCACGACCGGGCCGCGAGGTCGGCGCCGTCCGCGACGACGTCCGGCAGGCCGATGGCGAGCGCGCGGATCCCCTCCTCGGCGCCCAGCGAGGTGATCGGGTTGCTGCGCGGCCCCCAGAACGCCTCGATGCAGTGCGCCATGGCATTCAGACCGCTTGCTGCCGACAGGTCGCCAGGGAGCGACGTGGTCAGCACCGGGTCGTAGACGGCCGTGCGCGGAAGCACGCGCGGGTCGGTTCCGGTCACCTTGTGGCCACCCTCGGTGGTGCCCCAGACCGGCGTCACCTCCGACCCTGCATACGTCGTCGGTACCGCGACCAC
>DAIPJR010000072.1:0-8285 GCA_036770165.1 Actinomycetes bacterium
GAGCAACAACCTCGAGGACCCGCCGAACTTCCACGCGCTCGAAGATCTCGAGCCGACCGATACCGACCTCGCCCTCGACCGGATCATCCCCGACTCGGCCAACCACCCGTACGACATGCACGAGGTGATCGGCGCGGTCGTCGACGACGGGGAGTTCCTCGAGGTCCAGGCACTGTGGGCACCGAACATCCTGGTCGGGTTCGGCCGGGTCGAAGGGTCGGCCGTCGGCGTCGTCGCCAACCAGCCGATGCAGTTCGCCGGGACGCTGGACATCGACGCGTCGGAGAAGGCGGCCCGGTTCGTCCGTACCTGCGACGCCTTCAACATCCCGGTCCTGACGTTCGTCGACGTACCCGGGTTCCTGCCCGGCACCGACCAGGAATGGAACGGCATCATCCGGCGCGGAGCCAAGCTGATCTACGCCTACGCCGAGGCCACGGTGCCGCTCGTGACGGTGATCACCCGCAAGGCGTTCGGTGGGGCGTACGACGTCATGGGCTCCAAGCATCTCGGCGCCGACGTCAACCTGGCCTGGCCGACCGCGCAGATCGCGGTCATGGGCGCGCAAGGTGCGGTGAACATCTTGCACCGCAAGGAGATCGCGGCCGCGAAGGACGTCGAGGCGACGCGGGTCGAGCTCATCGCCACCTACGAGGACGCGCTGCTCAACCCCTACCTCGCCGCCGAGAGGGGCTACGTCGATGCGGTCATCGAGCCGTCGCAGACCAGGGCGTACGTCGTGCGGGCGTTGCGGTCGCTGCGCAACAAACGGCAGAACCGGCCGCCGCGCAAGCACGGAAACATCCCGCTGTAGCCATGGACTCCTCGGATCCACGCGCGATCGACCAGGCACCGCCGCTCCTGCGGATCGTCCGGGGCGAGCCGACCGACACCGAGGTGGCGGCGGTCGTCGTGGCGCTGACGGCTCGAGCGGGCGCTGCCGCGACTGCTGCGACTGCCGCGACACCGGCGCCGCCGCGGTCGCTGTGGCGCAGCCGGAGCCGCAACATCCGGCCGGCGGTGAGCCCGTCGCCGGGCGCGTGGCGCGCCTCCGGTCTGCCGCGGTGACCGGAAGACCTCTGTGACCGGACCCCCTCTGTGACCGGACCACCTCTGTGACTGGGCCGGCCCGACGGGTCGTCCTCGCGTCGGCATCGCCCGCCAGGCTCGCCCGGCTGCGGGCGGGCGGGCTCGATCCCGAGGTCGTCGTCAGCGGTGTCCCGGAGGACGGCGTGACCGGGAGCCCCTCCGACGTCGCGCTCGAGCTCGCCAGGCGCAAGGCGCAGGCCGTGGCTGCGCTCCCCGGCTGCGCCGACGCGCTGGTGATCGGCTGCGACGCCGTGCTCGACCTCGATGGGACCGCCCTGGGCAAGCCGACGGATGCAGCCGACGCCGTGGCGCGCTGGTCGGTGCTGCGCGGCAGGAGTGCGGTCCTCGTCACCGGGCACTGGGTCGTCGACACCTCCGGCGGGCAAGCAGTCGGCGGGCAAGCAGTCGGCGGGCGGGCGGTCGGCGGGGTGGCGGTCGGCGGGGTGGCTCGCACCACGGTGCGGTTCGGGACGCCTTCGGACGCCGAGATCGACGCGTACGTGGCCTCCGGCGAGCCGCTGCAGGTCGCCGGCGCGTTCACGATCGACGGCCTCGGCGCCTGGTTCGTCGACACGATCGACGGCGACGCGGCCAACGTCATCGGCATCTCGCTGCCCCTGCTGCGTGGCCTGTTCGCCGAGCTGGGAGTGGTCGTCACCGACCTCTGGACGCCCGGTTCCGGTTTTGCCTTTCGTTGACCTGGTGCGTCGTAACGTCCGTGCGGTGTCCCGAGCGGACATTCACCACTGCACTCCCGGGTTCTGCGACCTGCGGAGAGCATGGGCGGCACCGACGACGACGCCCCCATCATCGTCGGTGCCGCCCTCGTGCTGTCTCGCGTCAGCCCGAGCCGGGGTCAGGGACCCGGCTCGGTCTGACACGAGACAGCTCGTTCGCTCCTGACGAGGCCATAGGCTGACCGGCGCCGGAGGCGCAGGACAGACCGGAGGGGACCATGGCCGAGCTCACCGCCGAGCAGATCGAGCAGATCCAGGCGATGCTCGACAGCTTCTACCCGTACAAGGACCGCTACCCGATCCATCGCGGCATCCCGGCTCACGGCCTGCCGCGCGACGAGGTCCTCGCGCAGATCCAGGCCATGTCGAGCGAGGAGGACGCCCTCGGCGACAGCGGGAAGGTGAGCGGCTCCCTCTACCTCGGCGACCACGACCAGTACCGGTTCCTCACCGAGGTGTTCGAGCGGTACGCGCACGCCAACGTCCTGCAGCGGGACATGTACCCGAGCTCGACCAAGTTCGAGGGCGAGATCGTCGCGATGACCGCGGCGATGCTGGGCGGCGACCACGAGACGGTGGGCGTCATCACGTCGGGCGGCAGCGAGAGCCTGATGAACCCGATGCTGGTCTACCGCGAGCGCGGCCTTGCCGAGAAGGGCATCACGGCACCGGAGATCATCGTGCCCGACTCGGCGCACGTGGCGATCGACAAGGCCTGCCACTACTTCGGGATCAAGCTGCTCCGCGCACCGCTGCGCGACGACTTCCTCGTCGACGTCGACTGGGTGCGCGACCACATCAACGACCGCACCGTCGCGCTGGTCGGATCGGCCGGCTCCTACCCGTACGGGTTGATCGACCCGATCGAGGAGCTCGGCCGGCTGGCCCTGGAGCACGACGTCGGCCTGCACGTCGACGGCTGCCTCGGTGGCTTCCTGCTGCCCTGGATCGAGCGGCTCGGCGTCAAGGTGCCGCCGTTCGACTTCCGGGTTCCGGGGGTGACGTCGATGTCCGCGGACACGCACAAGTTCGGCTACGCGCTCAAGGGCACGTCGGTGCTGCTCTACAAGAACGCGACGCTGCGCCGCTACCAATACTTCACCTTCCCGGACTGGCCCGGCGGCCTGTACATCTCGCCGGGGATGTCCGGCAGCCGCTCGGGCGGGCTGATCGCCGCCACCTGGGCCGCCCTGCTCACGACCGGAGAGGAGGGCTACCTCGAGGCTGCCGCGGCCATCCACGCGACGGCGCAGCAGATCCGCGCCGCGGTCGAGTCCCAGCCCGAGCTCCGCGTCTACGGCGACGACCCGACCTTCCTGGTCGCCTTCGGAGCTGCGCAGGACGCCGCTGACGGGGGCATCGACATCTTCCTCGTCAACGACCTGCTCATCTCGCGGGGCTGGCGGATGAACCCCGACCAGCTCCCGGCCGGCCTGCACTTCTGCGTCACCCGACCCAACACGCGACCGGGGATCGCGGAGGAGTTCACGCGTGACCTCGCCGACGGCGTCGACTACGCGAAGGCCCATCGGGGCGAGGCGGCGAAGAGCGGTGCGCTGTACGGGATGGCGGGGTCACCGGCCGGCAACGACATCGTCAACTTCCTGCTGTCCGGTGCCCTGGACGCCTTCTACGCGACGCCGACGCCCAGCCAGCCCGAGCAGCCCAGCCAGCCCGAGCCGCGCAACCCACTGAAGGGCTAGGCGGCCGTGGGCTGGGTGCTCGCGGTCGACCTCGGGACGAGCGGCCTCAAGGTCGGTGCCGTCGCAGAGACGGGCGAGATCCTCAGAACCCGGCAGTCGACGCTCGAGACGACGTTCACCGCGGACGGTGGCGTCGAGCAGGACCCCGAGCAGTGGTGGCGCCAGATCTGCGCGGGCGTCCGCGAGCTGCTCGACGGGGCGAGCGACGACAGCGGGCCGCTCGAACCAGCCGAGCTGGTCGCCGTCGGGATCACCGGCCAGTACGCCTCGACGGTGCCGGTCGACGCCGACGGGCGAGCCGTCGGACCATGCCTGACGTGGGCCGACGACCGCGGTGGCCGGCACAGCAAGAAGGCCTTCGGTGGGCTGGCCGCCGGCTACCGGCCGACCGCGATCCTGCCCTGGCTGCGCTACACCGGTGGGGCACCGTCGCCGGGTGGTGCCGACCCCAGCGGCCACGCCCTGTTCCTGCAGCACGAGCGGCCGGACACGTACGCCCGAACGAAGGTGCTGCTGGAACCGGTCGACTACCTCGGGCTCCGCTTCACCGGCCGGGCCGCGGCAACGCCAGCGTCCATGGTCGCGTCGTGGCTGACCGACAACCGGACCGGCCGGCCGTTGCAGTACGTGCCCTCGCTGGTGCGGCGGGCCGGCCGGGACACCAGCCGGCTGCCCGAGCTGCTGCCGTCGGGCTCGGTCCTCGGCGGGATCAGTGCGGTCGCCGCCGCGGAGCTCGGGCTCCCCGCGGGGGTGCCCGTCGTCACCGGCGTGCCCGACCTGCACGCCGCCTACATCGCGTCCGGTGCCGTCGAGGACTACGCAGCCCACTTCACCATCAGCACGACGTCCTGGGTGTCGTGCGCCGTACCGTTCAAGAAGACCGACGTGCTGCACCAGATGGCGTCGATCCCCGGCGTCCGGCCAGGGCAGTACCTCGTCATCGACAACCACGAGACCGCCGGCGTGTGCCTCCAGTGGATCAAGGACGGGGTGCTCGCCCATCCGCGCGGTGCCGGCGACAGCTGGGAGCCGTCGTACGACGAGCTGGTGGCTCTCGCCGGGGCGGCGGAGCCGGGGTCAGGCGGCGTGCTGTTCACGCCATGGCTCAAGGGCGAGCGCTCCCCCGTGGACGACCGGACGCTGCGGGCCGCGTTCCTCAACCTGTCGCTGACCACCGACCGCGCCGACCTCGTACGTGCCGTGCTCGAGGGTGTCGCGTACAACATGCGCTGGCTCGTGGAGGTGGCCGACCGCTTCGTCGGCCGGCGGCTCGAACCGCTGCGGGTCCTCGGTGGCGGCGCGCAGTCCGACCTGTGGTGCCAGATCCACGCCGACGTGATCGGCCGCCGCGTCGAGCGGGTCGCCGACCCGGCCGTGGCCCAGCTGCGCGGGGTCGCCCTCTACGCCCTCGTCGGCCTCGGCCGGCTGCGTCTCGACGAGGTACCGCCCCTCGTACCTGCGGCCCAGGGGTTCGCCCCCGACCCAGGAGCATCCGCCGCCTACGCCCCGCTGTACGAGGAGTTCCGACACGTGTACGGGAGCCTGAAGGGGATGTACCGCCGGCTCAACGGCTGACCGGTGACTGAAGACCGCACCGCCTCTGCTCGGCGTGGGCGACGCGCCTAGAATCCGAGCCAGCCCGCAGGCTGGGCAGCCCGCCCAGCCACCGGAGGGGAGTGTTCGTGCGCAAGGTCCTGATCGCCAACCGCGGCGAGATCGCCGTACGCATCGCGCGCGCGTGCCGCGACGCCGGGCTCGGCTCGGTCGCCGTCTACGCCGACCAGGACCGTGACGCGCTGCACGTGCGCTCGTGCGACGAGGCGTTCGCGCTGGGCGGCCAGACACCGGGCGAGACCTACCTCGACGTAGCCAAGCTGCTCGACGTCGCCAGCAGGGCCGGTGCCGACGCGGTGCACCCTGGCTACGGGTTCCTCGCCGAGAACGCCGGGTTCGCCCAGGCCGTGGTCGACGCCGGGCTGATCTGGATCGGTCCGCCGGCCGCCGCCATCGACGCGCTCGGCGACAAGGTGCAGGCCCGGCACATCGCACAGAAGGTCGGCGCCCCGCTCGTACCGGGCACGTCCGACCCGGTCGCGGGAGCCGACGAGGTGGTCGCCTTCGCGCGCGAGCACGGCCTGCCGGTAGCCATCAAGGCTGCGTACGGCGGCGGCGGGCGCGGGCTGAAGGTGGCGCGCACCATCGAGGACATCCCCGAGCTGTTCGAGTCGGCCGTCCGCGAGGCGGTCACGGCCTTCGGCCGTGGCGAGTGCTTCGTCGAGCGGTTCCTCGACCACCCCCGGCACGTCGAGACCCAGTGCCTGGCCGACCAGCACGGCAACGTCGTCGTCGTCTCCACCCGGGACTGCTCGCTGCAGCGCCGCAACCAGAAGCTGGTCGAGGAGGCGCCGGCGCCCTACCTCTCCACGGCCCAGCTCGACCAGCTGTACCGCTCGTCCAAGGCGATCCTGCGCGAGGCCGGCTACGTCGGTGCCGGTACCTGCGAGTTCCTCGTCGGCGTCGACGGCGTCATCTCCTTCCTCGAGGTCAACACCAGGCTCCAGGTCGAGCACCCCGTCTCCGAGGAGGTCGCCGGCGTCGACCTCGTACGCGAGATGTTCCGAATCGCCGACGGCGAGGTGATCGGATACGACGACCCCGTCCTGCGTGGCCACTCCATCGAGTTCCGGATCAACGCGGAGGACGCGGGCCGCGGCTTCCTGCCCGCGCCTGGGACGATCACCGGCCTGCACGAGCCCTCCGGTCCCGGCGTGCGCATCGACTCCGGCTACGAGCAGGGGGAGTCGGTCCCCCAGTCGTTCGACTCGTTGCTGGCCAAGCTGATCGTCACGGGCTCCACCCGGCAGCAGGCGCTGGAGCGGGCCCGCCGGGCGCTGGCCGACTACCGCGTCGAGGGCATGCCGACCGTGCTGCCGTTCCACCGCGCGGTCGTCGCCGACCCGGCCTTCGCCACGGACGACGACACCCCGTTCTCGGTGCACACGCGGTGGATCGAGACCGAGTTCGTCAACACCATCGAGCCGTACGCGGGACCGGTCGGCGCACCCGCCGACGAGGACGGAGCGCGCGAACGGGTCACCGTCGAGGTCGGCGGCCGTCGCCTCGAGGTGGTCCTCCCCGCCGGTCTCGGCGGTCTCGGTGCCTTCGGTGCCCTCGATGGGTCTGCCGGCGGAGCAGGAGCGGCGCGGGCCCCCAGACGCAAGGCGGCGCTCAAGGCCGGCGCTGTGGCGTCCGGCGATGCGTTGACCAGCCCGATGCAGGGGACAATCGTCAAGCTTGCCGTCGAGGAAGGGCAGGTGGTCGCAGCCGGCGACCTCGTCGTCGTCCTCGAAGCGATGAAGATGGAGCAACCCCTCACGGCCCACAAGGCGGGCACCGTGACCGACCTCTCGGCAGAGGTCGGCGCGACCGTCGCCAGTGGGGCCGTGCTCTGCGAGATCAAGGACTGATCAGCCATGAGCCGAAGGCTCACCAGCAGCACCCCCGCACGGCTGGCCTCGTTCCTGCTCGTCCTCGCCGCCCTGCTGGCTACCAGCCTGCTCGGTGGCGCGCTCCTCGCCGGACCCGCGTCCGCTGACTCGGTCGTCGACGCCGCGGTCGCGGCGCTGCAGCAGTCCCCGGTCTACAACTCGCCGGCCGCGAGCCCGCGGATGACCGACTCGGAGACCGCGCAGCTCACAAGCGAGATCCAGGCCGGGAGCACGCCCATCTACGTCGCCGTCCTGCCCGCATCCGTGCTCGCCTCGTACAACAACGACCCGACCCAGGTCATCGAGGCGATCCAGAAGGGGCTCGGCGCGAACGGCACGTTCGCCGTCGTCGCCGGCCGTAACCTGAAAGTCGGGAACAACCAGGGCAACACCGAGGTCGCGGCGCTGGCCGACCAGGCCGTGGCGCAGAACCAGGGCGGCTCCGTCTACAGCGTCCTCTCGACGTTCGTCACGCTGGTCGAGAACGCGGCCTCCGGGTCGGGCTCCGGGTCGGGCGGTTCGGGCTCCGGCACGTCCGGCTCCGGCGGCTCGAGCAACGGTTCGCTCGTACCGATCCTCGGCGTGCTCGTGGTCGGGGCCGGCGGCATCGCGCTGCTGGCCCGGCGCTCGTCCAGCCAGGCGCGGCAACGGGCGGCAGCCACCCTCGCCGAGGTGCGGCCAGCCTTCGAGGAGGACGTCACGAAGCTGGGCGAGGACATCAAAGCGCTCGACCTCGACATCGACTCGCCGAAGACGACCGACGAGATGCGCCAGCACTACGCGGCGGCGCTGAACGCGTACGACAAGTCCAAGGCCACGCTCGAAGCCGCGACCAACACCCTCGGCCTGCACCCGGTCTCCGGGGCGCTCGAGGAGGGGCACTTCGAGCTCGCGTGCGTCACCGCGCTGCAGGCCGGGCAGCCCCTGCCCGAACGCCGCGCGCCCTGCTTCTTCAACCCCCAGCACGGCCCGTCCGTGCAGGACGTCACCTGGACGCCGCCCGGAGGTACCGCACGGGAGGTACCCGCCTGCGCGGACTGCGCGAGCCGCGTGGCCCGAGGCGTCGACGTCGACGCCAAGACGGTCAACGTCGGCGGCCAGCAGACGCCGTACTGGAACGCCGGCCCGCAGTACGTCGGCTACGCCGGCGGCTACTACGGCGGGTTCGGGTCGATCCTGCCCGGCCTGCTGATCGGCACCCTGCTCGGCAGCTCGCTCGGCGGTCACGGCTACGGGTTCGGCGGGTTCGGTGGGGGTGGCGGCTTCGG
>DAIPJR010000073.1:0-8281 GCA_036770165.1 Actinomycetes bacterium
GGCCGCCGACAACGAACGCGGCGGCCAGCTGGTCCAGGACGCGAGCGGAGCCACCGTCGGCTGGTTGTGGACCGAGGTGCGCACCGCGGCCTCGGAGGCCTTCGTCGACCTCTACGCGCTGGACGACGCCGTGCTGTCCTGGCTGCTGGGACGGGCGTTCGACTTCCTCGACGTGCTCGCCACCGAGTGGGGTCGGCCGGTGCGCGTCGCCGCCGGGTCCTACCAGCACGACGCGGAGTACGGCGGCGCCCTGCGGTCCGCCGGCTTCGAGGTCGTACGCAGCTTCTGGCACATGATGCGGTCGCTGGACGGCGTGTCTTCAGTGGCCCCCGCACCGGCCCCCGGCGTGACCGTGCGTGTAGCCGACGTGACCGACGAGGCCGACCGCCGGCTGCTGCACCGCGTGCACGACGAGGCGTTCGCCGACCACTGGCACCACACGTCGGTGCCGTTCGAGGACTGGTACGCGCGGCTGGACGCCTCGGCGGGCCGCAACGTCGACCAGTGGTGGGTCGCCGAGGTCGACGGCGAGCCGGCGGGGCTGCTGATCGGCGCCGATGCACTCGCGGAGCTCGGCGGCGGCTACGTCGACATCCTGGGCGTCCTCCGCCCGCACCGCGGGCGTGGCGTGGCCAAGACCTTGCTGGCGACCGCTTTCGCCGACGCAGCGCGGCGCGGGCGTAGCCACATCGTGCTCGGCGTCGACAGCGAGAGCCCGACCGGTGCGACCAGGCTGTACGAGTCGGTCGGCATGTCTGTCGACAAGGTGCTGCTCGCCTGGGAGCGCCAGGTGGCTCCGCCCCGCTCGCCAGCGTCGGGCGCCGTCGAGGCGTGAACCAGACGGCACGCTAACGTCCGGTCCGCCTCGCGGCGTGGTTCTCGGGTGAGCGTGCGTCGGTCCTACGGGCGCTGGTCGAGGCGCCGTTCGCGTGCCACTTGGTTCCGACCGGTCCTATGACGAGTGGCCGGGGACCGCGAGGAGGACCTTGCCGAAGTTCGCGCCGTCCTCGAGGACCCGATGGGCCGCCGCGGCCTCCGTCATCGGCAGGACGCGGTCGACCACCGGCTTGAGCGTCCCGGCGGCGAGCTGCGGCCACACATAGCTGATGACCGAGCGGACGATGGCCGCCTTCTCCTCGGGCGGGCGCGAGCGCAACGTGGTCGCGAGCACCGCGGCGCGCTTGCCCAGGAGCGCCCCGAGGTCGAGCTCGGCCTTCGTACCGCCCTGCAGGCCGATGACGACGAGGCGCCCGTTCTGCGCGAGGGTCTCGACGTTGCGGGCGAGGTACTTGGCGCCGATGGTGTCCAGGATGACGTCGGCGCCGTGGCCCTCGGTCTCCTCGCGTACCCGGGCGACGAAGTCCTCGTCGTGGTAGTTGATGCCGACGTCGGCGCCGAGCTCTAGGCACCGGGCCAGCTTGTCGGGGGAGCCGGCCGTGACGATGACGCTCGCGCCGGCCGCCTTGGCGAGCTGGATGGCACAGGTACCGATGCCGGACCCGCCGCCGTGGACGAGGAGCACCTCCTCCGCGCGGAGCGCCGCCAGCATGAACACGTTGGACCAGACGGTCGCGGTCACCTCGGGCAGCGCCGCAGCGGTCACCAGGTCGACGCCCTCGGGGATCGGGAACAGCTGCGCCGCAGGGACGACGACCTGCTCCGCGTACCCCCCGCCGGCCAGCAGCGCCGCGGCCTGGTCGCCGACGTGCCAGCCGTCGACCCCGGCACCCACGGCCGTGACGGTGCCCGAGCACTCCATCCCCGGGTAGTCGGGCGCGCCGGGAGGTGGCGGGTAGAGACCCTTGCGCTGCATCAGGTCTGCGCGGTTGACGGCACTGGCCGCGATGCTCAGCAGCACGTCGCCCTCGCCGGGTGGTGCCGGATCTGGCACCTCGGTCCAGCGAAGGACCTGGGGGCCGCCGGGCTCGGTGATGACCACTGCGTGCATGCCTCGACCCTACGGGGAGCGGCCGGTCAGGGCAGCGGGAGCACCTCGACCTGGGTACCGGCCTCGGCTCCTCCGGGGGGTACGACGGCCAGCGCATCCGCCGACGCGAGGCCGCGCAGCATCGCTGGGCCGACGTGGTGGACGGGCATCCCCTCGCGTACCGGGACCAGCCGCACGTCGAGCGGGTGGCCCACCACCGCGCTCCCCAGCACCACGGTCCGGCGCGGCTGCGGCGATCGGCCGGCGAGGGCGAGCACGGCCGGGGCCACCAGGGTGAGCAGTCCGGACACCGCTGCCAGCGGGTTCCCCGGAAGGCCGACCAGCCGGCGTCCGTCGGGTAGCCGGGCGAGCAGCATCGGATGCCCGGGTCGTACGTCGACGCCGTCGGCGAGGAGGTCGGCGCCCAGGGTGGCCAGCACGGTATGCAGGTGGTCCTTCGGTCCGCTGGCCGTCGAGCCGGTCGTGACGATCAAGTCCGCGGTCGACGAGATGATGGCGTCGGTCAACGCCTCGGGGGTGTCGGTCACGCGCTGGGGGGTGGCGGCCTCCGCACCGAGCGTCGCGAGCCACGACGGCAGCATCGGCCCGAGGGCGTCGCGGACGAAGCGGCCGTGCGGGACGCCCTCGCTCAGCAGCTCGTCGCCCTGGACCAGCACGTCCACGAGCGGACGGACGATCACCGTGACTGTGTCCACCCCTGCGGCGGCGACCAGCCCGAGGACGGCGGGTACGCACGACATCCCGCGCTGCGCGACCACGTCGCCGGCGAGGCACTCCGTACCTCTCGACCGGATGTCCTGCCCGGCGCGGGGTGGCTGCGCGCCCGGGCGCTGTCGCAGGACTCCGGCGGCCGGGTCGACGTCCGCGTCCTCGGTGCGAAGGACCGCGTCGGTACCCGGCGGGAGGGTGCGTCCGGTCGCCGTCGCGCGGGCCGTGCCCGGCAGGAGCAGCGGCGTCGTCTCGATGGCCCAGGGCGGGTCGCCGCGTATCGCCCACCCGTCCATCGCCGAAGCGGTGAAGGGCGGCAGGTCCGTACGTGCGACGACGTCCTCGGCGAGCACGAGGCCGGCAGCCGCGGAGAGCGGGACCTCGACCGCGGCGAGCGGCAGGACGTCACCGGCGATCGACCGAGCCTGCTGCCATGGCGTGGTCACGGGCGGCTTGGCCTCGGGCGGCTCGGCGTGGTGAGGCTCGGCGTGGTGAGGCTCGGCGTCATGCGGCGGGCGGTGGCCAGTCGAGCGCGAGCCGCTGAGCCTTCTGCGCCGCCTCGCTCACCGCAGCAGCGGCATCGGCCGCGCTCGTGGTCCCGCCGCCCGCCGTCGCCGCGCGTTGCCCGGCCGCGTAGCCGACCAGGAACGTCGTGAGCGGCGCGGCCGGCCGTTCGACCTGGTGCGCCGCGTCGCGTGCGACGTCCAGCAGCAGCCGTACGTCGACGTCGACCGTGAGTCCCAGCTCGGCGGACAGCGCCGCCACCCAGTCGTCGAGAACCATGAGCCGCAGCGTAGGCCAGCGGCCCAAGCTGGACAGTTGTACGTGCTAGATCAAACGAAGCGTCAGGTGAAGCGGGCCGAACGGGCAAGTTGACGCTAGTGTCAACTCCGTGCGGAGGATCGGCAGCAAGCTGGACTCCCGGGCGGAGGCGTACCTGGCCAACCGGGTCGCCATGATGGCTGCGCTGGAGGAGACCGCCCGGCTCCAGTCGATGGTCGTCGCCGGCGGCGGCGAGCCCGCGGTCGCCCGGCTCCGTCGCCGCGGCAAGCTGCTGCCCCGCGAGCGCATCCAGCTGCTCCTGGACCAGGACACGGCCTTCCTCGAGCTGTCGCCGCTCGCCGGCTACGGCACCGACGACCCGCTGGGCGCCGGCCTGGTCACCGGGGTGGGCGTGGTCAGCGGCGTCGAGTGCGTCGTGGTCGCCAACGACCCCACGATCAAGGGCGGTGCGCAGGGTCCGACCTCGGTGCAGAAGGGCCTGCGCGCCATGGAGGTGGCCCGTGTCAACCGGCTCCCGCTCGTCAACCTGACGGAGTCCGCCGGCGCCGACCTGCCCAAGCAGGCGGAGATCTTCGTCCCGGGTGGCGCGTCGTTCAAGAACCTCACCCGGCTGTCGGCGGCCGGCATCCCGACCATCACCCTCGTCTTCGGTAGCAGCACCGCGGGGGGCGCGTACGTCCCCGGGATGAGCGACTACGTGGTGCTGCAGAAGGGCGCCGCCCGCGTCTACCTCGGGGGCCCTCCCCTGGTGAAGATGGCCATCGACGAGGACGCCGACGAGGAGGAGCTCGGCGGAGCCGAGATGCACGCGCGGACCTCGGGGCTGGCCGACTACCTCGGGGAGGACGAGCCCGACACGATCCGGATCGGCCGGGACATCGTCGCGCACCTCGGCTGGCGCAAGCTGGGGCCCGGCCCGCGTTCGCAGCACCCGGACCCGCCGGCGTACGACGAGGACGAGCTGCTCGGCCTCGCGCCCGCCGACGTGCGGCAGCCGGTGGAGATCCGCGAGGTCCTGGCCCGGGTGCTCGACGGCAGCCGCTTCGAAGAGTTCAAGCCGCTGTACGGCACCACGCTCGTGACCGGGTGGGGCGAGCTGTGCGGCTACCCGGTGGGGGTGCTGGCGAACAACGGCATCCTGTTCTCGCAGGAGGCCCAGAAGGGCGCCCACTTCATCCAGCTGTGCAACCGCATGGGCGTACCGATCCTGTTCGTGCAGAACATCACCGGCTTCATGGTCGGTACGAGGTACGAGCAGGGCGGCATCATCAAGGACGGCGCCAAGCTGATCAACGCGGTGTCGAGCTCGACGGTCCCGCACCTGACGCTGATGGTCGGGGCGTCGTACGGCGCGGGCAACTACGCGATGAGCGGCCGGGCGTACGACCCGCGCTTCGTCTTCACGTGGCCGAGCCACCGCATCGCGGTGATGGGACCGAAGCAGCTGGCCGGCGTGCTGACCATCGTGGCCCGGCAGAAGACCGAGGCGAGCGGCGCCGTGTTCGACGAGGCCGCGTTCGCCCCCGCGCGCGACGCGTTCGAGGCCCAGGTGGAGGCGCAGTCGTCGGCGCTGCACGCGACGGGCGCGCTGTGGGACGACGGCATCATCGACCCTCGAGACTCCCGTACAGTCCTCGGGATCGCGCTGTCGGCCTGCCACTCGGCAGCGGTGGAGGGGACGTCGGCCTACGGCGTCTTCCGGATGTGACCGCCGTCCGCCGGCTCCTCGTGGCCAACCGAGGGGAGATCGCCTGCCGCGTGCTCCGTACCTGTGCCCGCCTCGGGATCGAGACGGTTGCGGTGTTCTCCGACGCCGACAGGGACGGACTCCACGTGCGCGCAGCGGATCGTGCGGTCGCGCTCGGCGGGTCGACAGCGGCCGAGTCCTACCTCGACATGGCGAAGGTCCTGACGGCGGCGCGGGTGTCCGGTGCCGACGCCGTCCATCCCGGGTACGGGTTCCTCGCCGAGAACGCGGCCTTCGCGGCGGCCGTGGTCGAGGCCGGGCTCACCTGGGTCGGTCCGGCGCCGGAGACGATCCGCCTGATGGGCTCCAAGCTCGAGGCCAAGCGGGTGGCTGCGGCCGCGGGTGTGCCTGTGTCGCCGTCCGCCGAGCTGGTCGGGGACGACCCCGAGGCGTGGTCGGCCGCAGCTCGGGAGGTGGGATTCCCGTTGCTGGTCAAGGCCTCCGCGGGTGGGGGTGGCAAGGGGATGCGGCTGGTCACCGCCGCCGACGGGCTGGCCGCCGCGGTCGAGAGCTGCCGCCGCGAGGCCGGGTCAGCATTCGGCGACGCGACCGTGTTCGCCGAGCGCTACGTCGAGGGAGGTCGGCACGTCGAGGTCCAGGTCTTCGGTGACCACGCAGGCAACGTCGTCCACCTGTACGAGCGCGAGTGCTCGATCCAGCGCAGGCACCAGAAGGTGCTGGAGGAGTCGCCAGCGCCCGCGCTCGCCGACGCGACCAGGGCCGCCATGTACGCGGCCGCGCTCGCCCTCGCTCGGGCGGTCGACTACGTCGGCGCGGGAACCGTCGAGCTCCTCGTCGGCGCCGACGAGACCTTCGTGCTCCTCGAGATGAACACCCGGCTGCAGGTGGAGCACGCCGTGACCGAGGCCGTCACGGGGCTCGACCTCGTCGAGTGGCAGCTGGCCGTCGCTGCCGGCCGTACCCTCCCGCTCGGGCAGGACGCCATCGTTCGCGACGGCCACGCGATCGAGGTACGCGTCTGCGCCGAGGACCCGCGGCGCGACCACCTGCCCAGCGCCGGCCGCCTGCTGGCCTACCAGGAGCGGCGCGTCGAAGGCGTACGGATCGACACGGGCGTCGAGCCTGGGAGCGAGGTCACCAGCTACTACGACTCCTTGCTGGCCAAGGTGATCGCGCACGCGGCGACCCGCGAGGAAGCTGCCGCCAGGCTGGCGCACTCCCTCCGGGGCCTGCGCATTGACGGCATCACCTCCAACCGGGACAGCCTCGTCGCAATCCTCGAGCACCCGGCTTTCGCTGCCGGCGAGACGCCGACGACGTTCCTCGACCAGCACCCCGAGGTGCTCCGAGCGCAGGCGCCGCCACGGGTCCAGCAGGTCCACCTGGTCGCCGCAGCGCTCGCGCAGCAGGCGAGCGCTCGCGCCGCCGCTCCCGTGCAGCCGTTCGCGCCGTCGGGCTTCCGCAACGTGCCGGCGGTGCCTCAGACGCGCAGCTACGCCGGGGACGACGCCGGTGGGCGCCAGGTCGTCGAGGTGGCCTACCTGCTCGGTCGCGACGGGGCGTCGATCCAGGTGGCCGGCGAGGACGTCGGCGACGTGCGGGTCGAGCGGTGCGACGCCGGCGGGGTCGACGTGCGCGTCCTCCTCACCGTCGACGGGGTGCGCGTCGAGCACGTGGTCGCCACCTACGGGTCCGACGCCGAGGGCGGCCCGCTCGTCGTCGTGACCGACGGCCGCTGGACGACGACCTGGACCGCGCTGCCCCGCTTCGCCGACGTCCGGTCGACGGGTGCAGGCGGCGGTCCGGCCGCGTCGCTGCCTGGAACCGTGACCCAGGTCGCCGTCCGGGTCGGCGACGTCGTCGCCGCTGGGCAGACCCTCGTCGTCATCGAGGCGATGAAGATGGAGCACCGCATCGCTGCCGATCGCGAGGGCGTCGTCGCGCAGCTGCTGGTGGCCGTCGGGGACGCGGTCGAGGCGCACCAGCTCGTGGCCCGGGTCGAGGACGGCGACAGGGATGGCTGAGCCGTCGCTGCGGCCGGTGCTCGTCGCGAACTGCAGCGGCTTCTTCGGCGACCGCCTCGCGGCTGCGCGCGAGCAGGTCGAGGGCGGTCCGATCGACGTGCTCACCGGCGACTGGCTCGCCGAGCTGACCATGCTGATCCTCGCCCGCCAGCGGATGAAGCACGGCGCCGGCAGCGGGTACGCACGGACCTTCCTGACCCAGCTCGAGGGGGTGCTCGGCAGCTGTCTCGAACGCGGCATCCGCATCGTGTCCAACGCGGGCGGCCTCGACCCGGCCGGCTGCGCGTCGGCCGTCGCCGAGGTGGCCGCACGGCTCGGCCTGAAGCCGAGCGTCGCGTTCGTCGATGGCGATGACCTCGTGCCGCGGCTCGGCGAGCTCGCAGAGGCGGGGCACCGCCTCGACAACCTGGACACGGGTGAGCCGTTCGAGGCGCTCGGGATGCCGGCGCTCACGGCCAACGCCTACCTCGGCGGGTTCGGCATCGCGACGGCGCTGGCGGCCGGTGCCGACGTCGTGGTCACCGGCCGGGTCACCGACGCCTCGCTGGTCGTCGGCCCGGCTGCCTGGTGGCACGGCTGGGCACCTGCCGACCTCGACCGGCTGGCGGGGGCAGTCGTCGCCGGCCACGTGATCGAGTGCGGCGCGCAGGCCACCGGCGGCAACTACGCGTTCTTCGACGAGGTGCCCGGGATCGACCACGTCGCCTTCCCCATCGCCGAGGTCGCGGCCGACGGCTCGTCGGTCATCACCAAGCACGAGGGCACCGGCGGGCTGGTCTCGATCGGTACGGTCACCGCCCAGCTGCTGTACGAGATCGGCTCCCCCGCGTACGCGAACCCCGACGTGACGGCCCGCTTCGACAGCATCGAGCTGACCCAGCTCGGCCCCGACCGGGTCGGCGTCTCGGGGGTGCGTGGCACGGCCCCGCCGGCCGGCATCAAGGTGGCGCTCAACGCCCTCGGCGGCTTCCGCAACGAGATGTCGCTCGTGCTCACGGGGCTCGACCTGCAGGCGAAGGCCGCCCTCGTCGAGCGGCAGCTCTGGGCCGCCGTTCCCGGCGGGCGCGACGGCTTCGACGCGGTCGACGTGCAGCTGCTCGGGCGGGGCGG
>DAIPJR010000074.1:0-8258 GCA_036770165.1 Actinomycetes bacterium
GCCCGATCGGCAGTGGCCGTCGTGCACCCCGTACGCGCCTGACGGTAGCCTCACCGACCAGGTCGTGCCGCCAGCGGGAAGGTCGTTCGGTGTCTGAACCAATGCAGCTGTCTGCCTTCGTCACGCTCGGGACAGACGTCGGGCAGTCGCTCGAGCGAGCCATCGCGTACGAGTCCGCCGGCATCGACGTGATCGGGGTCGCGGAGGCGTACGGGATCGACGGCGTCAGCCTGCTCGGCTACCTCGCGGCCAAGACCACGAGGGTGCGGCTGATGTCGGAGATCCTGCCGATCTACTCGCGTACCCCGACCCTGACCGCGATGACGGCCGCGGGGCTCGACTTCGTCTCCGGCGGCCGGTTCGTGCTGGGCCTTGGTGCCAGCGGTCCGCAGGTCGTCGAGGGCTGGCACGGCGTCCCGTACGACGCACCGCTCGGACGGACCCGTGAGATCGTCGAGATCTGCCGGACCGTGTGGCGGCGGGAGCGGTTGGACCACCACGGGAAGTACTACTCGATGCCGTTGCCGGAAGGCTCGGGCACCGGGCTCGGCAAGCCGCTCAAGCTGATCAGCCACCCCGTGCGCGACCGGATCCCGATCTTCCTCGCGGCCCTCGGTGAGAAGAACGTCGAGCTCACCGCCGAGATCGCCGACGGCTGGCTGCCGTTCCTGTACGTCCCTGAGCGGGCTCACCTGGTGTGGGGCGACGCGCTCGCGCGGGGTGCCGCGCGAAGATCGGACGACCTCGGTCCGTTGCAGGTGGTCGCCGGCGGGCCGCTGGCCATCGGTGCCGATGTCGGGCACCTGCGCGAGATGGGCCGCCCGATGGCGGCGCTGTACATCGGCGGCATGGGCGCGCGAGGGCAGAACTTCTACAACAACGTCGTGCAGCGCTACGGGTTCGAGGAGGCGGCCGCCTCGATCCAGGACCTGTACCTCGAGGGGCGGAAGGACGAGGCCGCCGCGGCGGTGCCCGACGAGCTGCTCGAGGGCACGTCGCTGATCGGCGACGAGGGCTACCTGCGCGACCGCGTGCGGGCCTACGCCGACGCGGGGGTCACGGTGCTGCACATCGACCCGATCGGCCCCGACCCGGTGGGGGACGTGCGCCGGATGCGTGCCATCGTGGACAGCCTCTAGCGCGGCGCCGAACGCCGCGTCGGGAGACTGGAGGGCACGTGGCCGGACCGCTCGCAGGGGTGCGCGTCGTCGAGATCGCCGGGCTCGGACCCGTGCCGTACGCCGGGATGCTGCTCGCCGAGCTGGGCGCCGACGTGCTCCGCGTCGACCGTCCCGGAGGCGGCAACCTGCTCCTGCCCTCCCACCTCGACCTGCTGCACCGCAGCCGGCCCTGTGCCGCCGTCGACCTGAAGGACCCGGCCGGCGTCGACCTCGTGCTGCGGCTCGTGGATCGCGCGGACGTGCTGGTCGAGGGCCTGCGGCCGGGAGTGACCGAGCGGCTGGGCATCGGTCCCGAGGCGTGCCTGTCCCGGAACCCGCGGCTGGTCTACGGGCGCATGACCGGGTGGGGTCAGGACGGGCCGCTCGCGACCACCGCCGGGCACGACATCAACTACGCGTCGCTCACGGGTGCCCTGCACGCCATCGGACCGGCAGCCAAGCCGGCGATCCCGTTGAACATCGTCGGAGACTTCGCCGGCGGCTCGCTGTTCCTCGTGGTCGGCGTCCTGTCCGCACTGCTCGAGCGCGCCGGCAGCGGGAAGGGGCAGGTCGTCGACGCGGCGATGGTCGACGGGGCCTCGTCGCTGATCACGATGATCCACGGGTTGCTCGCCGCCGGGCTGTGGGTCGACCAGCGCGAGTCCAACCTGCTCGACGGCGGTGCGCCCTACTACGACACGTACGCCTGCTCCGACGGTCGGCACGTCGCGGTCGGCGCGATCGAACCCCAGTTCTACGCCGTCCTCCTCGACCGGCTCAGCCTCACCGAGCAGGCCGGCGCCGCCGGTGCCCAGAACGACGTCAGCGCCTGGCCGGCGCACCGTGGCCTGTTCGCCAGGGTGCTCGCGACCAGGACCCGCGACGAGTGGGCCGACCACTTCGCGGGCCTGGACGGCTGCGTCACTCCAGTCCTCTCGCTGACCGAGGCCTCGACGCACCCGCACCTCGCCGCCCGTCGTACGTACGAGACGTACGAGGGCACCGTCCAACCGGCGCCCGCACCGCGCTTCTCGAGGACCCCGGCGGCCATCGCGAGCGGTCCTCGGGGTGCGGGTCAGGACACCGTCACGTCGCTCGCTGCATGGGGGATCGCGACCACCGAGATCGAGGAGCTGCTCCGGCGAGGGGTCGTCCGTCAGCTGCCGGACCCATCGTGAGAGCGTGGCCCGACGCGGGGGCGCGACGCAGAGCCGGCTGGCGAGAAGGAGACGATCGACGGTGAACATCGACGGAGTGGTGGCCCTGGTCACCGGTGCCGGTTCGGGGCTCGGCCAGGCGACCGCACAGCGGCTGGCCGGGCTCGGCGCGCGCGTGGTGCTCGTGGACCTGCCGACGTCGCCGGTCGCTGACACGGCCGCCGGCATCGGGGGCGCGGCCGTCGCGGCGTTCGCCGACGTGACCGACGCCGACCAGGTCGGTGCCGCGGTCCGTACGGCCGCCGGGCTCGGGTCGCTGCGGATCGTGGTCAACTGCGCGGGCATCGGTACGCCTGGCAAGGTCTTGGGCCGTGGCGGTCCGATGCCGCTGGAGCAGTTCGCGCGGGTCGTGTCGATCAACCTGGTCGGTACGTTCAACGTGATCCGGCTGGCCGCGGAGGTCATGGTGACGACCGAACCCGTCGACGGCGAGCGCGGCGTCATCGTCAACACCGCCTCCGTCGCCGCGTTCGAGGGGCAGGTCGGGCAGGCCGCCTACTCGGCGTCGAAGGGTGGCGTCGTCGGCATGACGCTGCCCATCGCGCGGGAGATGGCCGCGCACCTCGTCCGGGTCATGACGATCGCCCCTGGCCTGTTCGAGACGCCGATGCTGGCGGGGCTGCCGGAGGAGGCGCGGATGTCGCTGGGGGCCCAGGTGCCGCACCCGAGCCGCCTGGGTTCACCGACCGAGTACGCCGCGCTGGTGCAGCACATCGTGGAGAACCCGATGCTGAACGGCGAGGTCATCCGCCTCGACGGCGCCATCCGCATGGCCCCGCGCTGACGCTGCCGGGCCGGTCACCTCACCCGTCGCGGCAGCGAGGGCCGCTGCTACCTGGTTTCGCTGATGATCCGGTTGAGCAGCGTTGCGGCCACCTGGCTGCCTTCGTCGACGAGGCGGTTGAGGGTGTCGACATCGCCGTGTGCGGCAGCGGCTTCCGCGAGGCGGTCCGCGGCCAGCTCGTTGCCGGCGTCGATCAGGTAGTTCAGCGTGTCCCCGTCGCCGCGTCCGGCGGCCAGCTCGGCGAGCCGATCAGCCGCGGCCTCGTGGCCCGCGTCGACGAGGTCTTTGAGCTCGCCGACATCCCCTCGCTCGGCCGCCAGGACAGCCAGCCGTTCGGCGGCTTCTTCGTTGCCATCTGCTGCCAGTCGGCGGAGCGCGGCGAGGTCGGTGCCAGTAGCCATGGCTGAACGCTACGCCTGACCGGCGCTGCTAGTCCCTGCGGCTGAGGTACGGCAGCAGCGCGAATGCCAGGACGACCAGACCGAACAGCCCGAGGGCCAGCACGGTCCCGAGGTTGGCGCTGTCCACCGCAGGCAGGTGCGCCTGAGCGGGATCGGACGGGTCGTACAGCACCTGGACGGGGCTGCCGACCGAGAAGCCGCACAGCGAGCTGGTGGCCACCGAGGGGTGAACCGAGTAGCCGACCCCCGCCACCGTGTACGCGACGGTCGGCGCGCACGCGTCGCCCCCGCTGGCCGCTTGGACGTGGGAGTACGTCGACTGCACGATGCCGGTGACCGACGCGGTCTGGCCGGCATGGCCTGACGACCCGTGCAGCAGGTAGGCGCCGATCAGCAGGCCGAACCCGACGAGCAGCAGGACGGCTAGGCCGACCGGGCCTTGCCGGTATCCGACGACCCGAATCCCACCCATGCCGGCGGAGCGCGGGGCGGCGAGTGCTGATCCTCCGACTGTTGCCCCTCCCGGCAGGATGTCGACCGGTACGCCGAGCTGGTTCTGCGGCTGCGGTGTCAGCGCCGGGGCGAAGTTCGTCCACTGCGTGCCGTCCCACCAGCGTGGCTGGCCGGTGCTGTCGGGGTAGAAGCCGGCTGGCGGCATCGGTTGTGCGACCGGCTCCGACGGGCCGGACGGGACTGCCTGCGGTATCGACACACCGTCAGCGTCGACAGGGCTGCGATCGACCTTGAACCAGACCGCCGGTCCCTCAAGGGGCCGAGGCGATGTCCCGATGGATCGGCATGAGCCCGTTCGTCCTGTTCGCCCTCATCATCGTGCCCGTGGTTGCGTTCTCGGCCTTCAAGGCGATCAAGACCCGGTCCGTGATGAAGCAGTACGCGAAGGACAACGGGTGGGCCTTCAAGAACATCGACAACAGACAGTCGATCCCCGGGCCTCCCTTCTCGTCCACCGAGCCCGGGTGCTGCCAGGATGTCGTCACCGGGAGCCTGCAGGGGCAGAGCTTCGTGACCTTCGAGTACGAGCCCCCAGACAGGAACGGCGACGCGCACCGTCGAGCAGCGGTGGTCGTGATCAAGCTGCCGAGATTCCTGCCCAATCTTGAGGTCGCGCCCGAGGGCGCCCTGGCGCGCGCCATGCCGCACATGAACCAGAACGACGCAGTGGTCCAGTTGGAGAGCTCGGAGTTCAACGACGTCTTTCGGGTGAGCTCCTCGATCCCCAAGTTCGGCTCCGACATCGTGACCCCGCCGCTGATGCAGTACCTGCTGGGCGCACCACGGATCTACTGGCGCATCTGGGGCGACAACCTGCTCGGCTGGACTCTGACCAGAATCTCGCCGAGCGAGACCCTGAAGATCCTGTCCGTGCTGGTTCAGGTGCAGCGACAGATTCCGGGCTTCATCTGGGACATGTACGGATCCACGGCTTCCGCCGCCCTCACCCCCACCGGGAACGGCGCCGCCGTCACGGCGTCGGGGGGCGTCGCGCCCCCGGCCGGCTGGTACACCGACCCCTCGGACGGCCAGCAAGCCCGCTGGTGGGACGGGGCCGCCTGGACCCCGAGGGTCGCGTCGATCCGACCTCGGTAGCGTGCCTGGCCCCACGAGCGCGAGCGACCCAGGCGAGCCGGCCCACCGCTGGGGGGCTCCTGTCAGTCGGTACCCGGTCGGATGTTCGTCACGTCGATGACCACCGTGGCCACGGTCTTGCCCGCGTAGCTCGTCCAGGAGCCCCCTGGCAGGAGGGCAACCGGAGTTGAGTCCCGGAACATGATGTTGACCGTGAGTCGCTGGTCGGGCCGGTCCGGCAGGACGAACCCGACGACGCACCCCGGGCCGGTGGGGCCCGGTGCCGAGTCCACCTCGCTGCTCGGAGACAGGTCGTTGCAGTCCGATGGCTGAGCGTCGGCCAGCCCGAGGCGTCCGCGAGCGGCCCACGACTGGAGGTCGCGGACCACCCCGTCGAGGGTGACCGAGCCCGTCAGCTGGTAGATGCGCCCCGCGGTGACGCACGCGCCGTCTGTTCCGCACCGAGGCCAGTCGGCTGTGAGCTCTGAGCGGAGCGTCGCGCCAGGCGCGGGTGGTCCCAGCTCCGCCAACGTCGCCCTGGCCGGGTCGGCGCTGACCGGGTCGGGCTCCTTGATCCAGAGCACCAGCAAGACGGAGACGACGACGAGGACCGGGATCAAGAACAGGCTGACCGTCGGTGCGGCGTCTCGCGCGCGCTCTGCGCGACGGAGTCTGCGCCAGCCGACCCGTTGGTCGCGCGGCAAGCAGTCCGCTGTCACCAGGGACATCACTTCCACCGGAAGTGCACGAAGATGCGACCGAAGTTCTTGGAGTCCTTCTCGACCCGGTGGTACTGCGCCTTGATCTCCTTCTGATCGAGGAAGCGCAGGACCCGCTTCTTCAGCGCCCCGGAACCCTTGCCGGGGATGATCTCCACCAGGGGAGCCTTCGTGGCGACCGCCTCCTCGATGATCGCCCGGAGAGCACGGTCGATGTCTTCCCCGCGGTTGTAGACCTCGTGGAGATCGAGGGTCAGCTTCACGGCGCGTCGCGGCGCTCAGACCGCCGGCATCTCGCCTGCGCTCAGCGGAGTCGAGTGCCTCTTCCACACTCTCCACACCCCGCCTTCGCGCCGCCAGATGTCCGAGACGACGAACAGTCCGTTGCGCTCTTCGCCGTGCACCGTCGCTCGCTGGAACCCTCGTTGCAGCACAACGGCGACGTCCCCATCTGCTTCGACCTGTCGCTCCTGCAGGGACCACTCGTGCACGACGTAGTCGGGCAGCGTCGCCAGCCATGCGGCCCGCGGGAACACCACGGACGACGGTACGACGAGGCAGAGTGCGTAGTCCCGGTGGAGCACGCCGTCGGCAGCTCCCACGTCCCTGGCCTCGATGACCCGCTGGAACTCCGAGATGCGCGATTCGAGATCACTGTGCGGCACGTGCCGAGTCTGGCCGTTGGAGGGCCAGGGCGCAGTCGAACGCACCCACTAGTGGCGCCCGGCCCTCCAGAGCGGGTCGGCTCCGCCGCGGTGCAGCAGGCCCGCACCGATCGTCCGGTCAGCCGCCGAGACCGCCCTCTGGCTGGCTGCGCGGACCTCCTCGTACAGCTCCAGCGCTGTCACGTGTCGGTGCACCTCGAAGCGGGGCAGCAGGCCCAGCGTCAGGTCCGCGGGCGTGACCAGTCGTCCCGGGCTGACGTTGGCGAAGCGCAGCGGGAAGAGCCTGGCCGCGAGCTCCTCGGCGTACTCGGTCAGGACGTGGTCGTTGGTCGGGCCCTCGACCCGAGAGAACGGGTAGGCGAACGCGAGCGGCCGGGGCAGCCGCTGCTGCGCCAGCACGTGCAGCGACAGGTCGAGGTCGGTGCCGACCCTTGTCTCGGCCGCAGGCAGCGTCTCCAAGGTGCGGGTGCGGGGGTCCCAGGCCCGGTTGATCAGGGCCGACTGCCGCACCATCGCCGGCCCCGTCGGGACCGTGTGGTGGTCGCGGTGGGTGTGGTCACCGATCTCCCAGCGGCCGGATGCGACCATCGCCCGGACCTCGTTCCAGGTCACGAACTCCGGCGCCGACCCCACGTAGCCGGTGATCAGGAACGTCACCGCCGAGAAGCCGGTACGCCGCAGGACCGCGTCGCCATGGGTCCACTGACCTGCGGAACCGTCGTCGAAGGTGAGGAGCAAGGACCGGGGCGGCAAGGGGGTGCCGGTCCGGCGGGCCCGCACGACCTCGGCCAGGCGCACCGGCCGGAACCCGATCGACCGGAGCATCGTCAGGTGGGCGGCCAGCTGCGAGGCGGTCACGCTGAAGGGGTTGGGCGCCATCTTCGGTGCGATCTCGTCGGCGACCACGTGGTGGTAGCTGAGCACGAGCAGGTCGCCGTTGTCGGCGGCGGGCAGCTGGTGCCCACGCCGGATCACCGCGGCGAGCTGCGGGTCGAGGGATGTGTCGGGCGGCAGCGCCTGCGGGCGCAGCACTCTCGAGGGGTCAGCCTCTGCGGTACGGGGGTCGCCGGTGGCGGCGCTGAGCGCAAGCCCCGAGGCGAGTGCGGCGGCGGCCTGGATGAACCGCCGACGACCCATGGGCGCGCAGCCCGAGCCGAGCTCGCTCGTCACGTTCCTTCTCCCGTTCGCACAGCTCTGACCTGCGGACAAGCGGACCTGCGGCTCCACCGGTAAGACGCCCGTGCGGCCCGGATGGTTCCCGGGGGAAAGCAGCAGTCCGAGGCCACGTTTGCTATACAGAACGTCCAGCCGGGCAGCATCGGACGAGCGGAGCGCCGCATGGTCGCGGAGACGTACGATCTCGACGCGCTGGACGTGTCCTTGATCGAGGCGCTGGTCGACCACCCCCGGGCCGGGGCGCTCGAGCTGTCCAGACAGCTGTCGGTCGCACGGGCCACGGTGCAGGCACGGCTGGGTCGGCTCGAGGACGCGGGAGTGATCGTCGGCTACGGCCCCGATCTGGACCTGCGCCGGGCCGGCTACCCGGTGCACGCCTTCGTGACGCTCGAGATCGCCCAGGGGCGCCTCGACGACGTGGCGAACGAGCTGGCTGCCGTGCCCGGGATCCTCGAGGCCTACGCCACCACCGGAGCGGCCGACGTGCTCTGCCGACTGGCCGCCACGTCGCACGAGGACCTGCAGGAGATCCTGCTGCAGCTGGGCCGG
>DAIPJR010000002.1:0-23826 GCA_036770165.1 Actinomycetes bacterium
AGACGCCGACGGGTACCCGGATGCGTCCGACATCGAAGCCCCAGGGGGCGGCGAAGGCCAGGTCGTCGTCCACCCATCCGTCCGGCCCGAGTCGCAGCGCCTCTGCCGCAGAGTCCGCGTAGCTCTGCGTCACCGCGGGCCGGTCGAGGACCGCGGCGTCGATCGCCGGCAGCTCCGAGCGCAGGCTGGCGACGAACGCGTACACGTCGTCGGCGACGGCACCGACGATCGGGTCGAGGGCGAGCTGGAGGGTGTCGCGCCCCGCGAGCGCCGCGTCGAACTCCTCCAGGTTCTCCGGCGACATCCCGGCGAAGAAGTCGAGCCCTTCGGCGTCCATCGGTGCCACCGACGCCACCGCGGCGCAGCGCGTGACCCGCTCGGGCAGCAGCGCGGCCGCCGCGAGGGCGTGTGGGCCACCCCCGGAGAACCCCATCACCGCGAAGTGCTGGACCGCGAAGGCGTCGGCGACCGTCGCGATGTCCGCGGCGGCGTCGACGACCCGGCGGCCGAGGTGCCTGGTGCTCTCCCCGTACCCGGGACGGTCGTAGGTGATCAGCCGGAGACCGACGCGTTCGAGCAGCGCCAGGTCGGGCAGCAGCGGCAGCCGGCAGCCGGGTGTGCCGTGCAAGGAGATGACAGGGCTGCCGTCGTGCGGACCGTACGCGGCCGCCGTGAGGTGCCGCCCGTCACGCGCGGGCACCGGCAGCGAGGTCTCCTCCATGAGCGGAGCCTAGGGCCAGCAGGGAGCGCGGGCACGCGTACGCTGCACGACGTGGCGATCCTGGTCGACCCGGCGACGTGGCCCGGGCGGGGACGGCTGTGGTGCCACCTGGTCAGCGACACGTCGTTCGAGGAGCTGCACGCCTTCGCGACCCGCTGCGGGATCCCCGACCGCGCCTTCGAGCGGGACCACTACGACGTGCCCCTGGAACGGCGGGCCGAGGTCGTCGCCGCCGGCGCCGAGGAGGTACGCAGCCGCGAGCTCGTCGAGCGGATCACCGCCGCCGGCCTCCGGCGCCCCAAGCATCGAGCCCCTTAGCCTGACGATCGGTTTGATCTACGGCGCACAACTGTCAGGCTTGCGGATCGTCTAGGAGTCCTCGCGCCAGGAGCGCCACAGGGCCGCGTACGCGCCACCGGCGGCGACCAGCTCGTCATGGGTACCGATCTCGGACACCCGGCCACCCTCGACGACCGCGACCCGATCGGCGTCGTGCGCCGTGTGGAGTCGGTGGGCGATCGCGACGACGGTACGGCCGTGCAGCACCGCGGCCATCGACCGCTCGAGGTGGCGGGCCGCTCTCGGGTCCAGCAGCGACGTCGCCTCGTCGAGGACCAGGGTGTGCGGGTCGGCGAGGACCAGCCGCGCAAGCGCCACCTGCTGAGCCTGCGCGGGTGAGAGGACGACGCCGCCCTGGCCGACCGCGGTCGCGATGCCATCGGGGAGCGCCTGGACCCAGTCGAGGGCGTCGACCGCCTCGAGCGCCGACCGCAGCTCTGCCTCGGACGCCCCAGGACGTGCCAGTCGCACGTTGTCCTCGACCGAGCCCACGAACACATGGTGCTCCTGCGTGACCAGCGCGACGTGCCCGCGCAGCTGGTCGAGGCCGAGCTCGGTGAGGCCGACGGCGCCCACGGTGACGCTGCCGGTACGCGGCCCGTGGATGCCGGCGAGCAGCCGCCCGAGCGTCGACTTGCCGGCGCCGCTCGGCCCGACGACGGCGAGGCGCTCTCCAGGCCGCAGGTCGAGCTCGAGCCCGTGCAGGACGTCGCGCCCCTCGGTATAGGCATAGCGGACGTCGGTGGCGACCAGGTGCTCGTCGGCAGGGATCCGCCCGGTCGCCGTCCGGTCGGAGGGTACGTGCGAGACACCGATCAGCCGGGACAGCGAGGTGCCGCCCACCTGCAGCTCGTCGAGCCAGGAGATCAGCCGGTCGATCGGGTCGATGAGCTGCTGCACGTACAGCGTCACTGCGGTGACCTCGCCGAGCGAGGCGTGACCGCCCGCGTACATCCAGCCGCCGAACAGCAGCGCCACGATCAGCGGCACCACGTAGGCGAAGTCGATGGTGGGGAACCAGATGCAGCGCAGCCAGAGGGTGTAGCGCTCAGCCTTGAACGCCTGAGCCACCGCTGCGTCGGCCGCCGCGACCCGCAGCGACTGGAGGCGCAGCGCCTCGACCGTGCGTGCCCCTTCCGCGCTCTCGGCGACGACCGCGGTCATCGCCGAGTAGGCGTCACGCTCGGCCAGGTAGCCGGCCGGCGCCCGCTTGAGGTACCAACGGGTGGGCACGTAGATGAGCGGGATGAAGACCAGCACCGGCAGCGCCACGACTGGGGACACGAGGAACGTCGCCGCCGCAGTGAGTGCCACCGTGACGAGGGCGATCAGCGTCTCGGGCACCGCGAAGCGGACGGTACGCGACAAGGCATCGACGTCGCCGGTCGTACGGGTCAGCAGGTCACCCGTGCCGGCGCGCTCGACCGTACCGAGCGGCAGCGCGAGGACCTGCGTGAGGAACTCCTCGCGCAGCTCGGCCAGCACCTGCTCGCCGAGCACCGACGAGGCCTTGCGGGCGTACCGAGTCAGCACCGTCTGGGCGAGCACGAACCCGGCCAGCACGAGCGCGACGTCGTTGACGTGGCCGAGGGTCGTCCCGTCCTGGACTCCCTGGACGAGGCCGCCGAGCAGGCGCGGACCGGCAAGGCCGGCTACGGCCGCGACGGAGTGCAGCGCCAGTGCCCGCCCGAGCTGGCGCGGGTGCCGGCGCATCAGGGCACGGGCGTAGGCGCGCGTCTGGGCGCCGGTCGCCACGGGCAGGGTGCGCCTCACTCGTCCTCCCCGCGGGTGACGGCGGCGCGATAGGTCGCGTTGCTGCGCATCAGCGCCCGGTGGGTGCCGCGCGCCGAGATCGTCCCGTCGGTGAGCAGCGCGACGTCGTCGCAGGCCTCCAGGAGCAGCGGGCTGGTGGTCATGACCACGGTCGCCCGGCCGGCCCTGGCTGCCTTGATCCGCTCGGCGATGCGCGCCTCGGTGTGGGCGTCGACGGCGCTGGTCGGCTCGTCCAGCACGAGGATCTCGGGGTCGACGAGCAGGGCGCGGGCCAGGACGAGCCGCTGCCGCTGGCCGCCGGAGAAGGAGCGCCCGCGCTCCTCGACCTCCGCGTCCATGCCCCCGGGTAGTGCCTCGATGACGTCCTCGGCTGCGGCGGTGCCGATGGCCGCCTCGAGGTCGGCGTCGCTGGCGCGGCCGGACGGGTCGAGCTCGCGGCGCAGCGGCCCGGTGAACATCCGCGGGTCCTTGTCGCCGACGAGGACCCGGCGGCGGACGGTGTCGAGCGGGAGCTCCCGCAGGCTCACGCCACCGAGCGTGACGGACGCGTCGGTGTCGACGTACCGTCCGAGCCGGTCGGCCAGGGCGGCCGAGTCCTCGGGGGTCGCGCAGGCCACACCGAGGAGCTGCCCCGGCGAGACGACGAGGCCCGTGGTCGTGTCGACCAGCTCGGCGCCCGGCGCCGGCTCGGCCGCGGGCACTGCGGGCACTGCGGGCACTGCGGGCACTGCTGCCTCCGGCAGCAACGGGTGCAGCCGCAGCACCACGAGGACGCGACCTGCGGACACCAGCCCGTTGGACACCTTCTCGGCGGCCTCGGTGGCCGTCCGCAGCGGCGTCACCAGGAACGCGGCGTAGCCGTAGAACGCGACGAGCTCGCCGATGGACAGCTGGCCCTCGACGGCGAAGCGCGCGCCGAGCCAGGTGACGATGACGATGAAGATGCCGGGCAGCAGCACCTGGGCGGCGTCGAGCACCGACTGGATGCCTGCGACGGACACGCCCGCGGCCCGTACCAGCTGGGACCGGTCACGGAACCGGCGCAGGAACGTCTCCTCTCCTCCGACCCCACGGAGGACCCGCAGCCCGGCGACCGTGTCGGAGCCGAGGGTGGTCAGCTGGCCGAGCAGCATCCGCTGCTCGAGCTGGCGGCGCTGGAGGGGGCGCAGCAGCGGGCCGATGGCCAGCGTCAGCAGCGGCAGGCCGATGAGCACGATGAGTCCCAGCTCCTGCGACGAGTGCAGCAGCAGGACCGCGACGAGGACGAACGTGACGACGGCGCCAGCAGCCCGGGCGCTCACGTCGTAGACCCCGCCGATGCGCATCGTGTCGGACGCGGTGAGGGTCACGATGTCGCCGGGTGCTGTCTGGGCCGGCAGGCTGGCACCGAGCTCGGCCACCTTGCGGTCGATCAGCTGCTGGGTACGGAAGCTGGCGATCAGCCAGTTGGTCACCGCGAAACGGTGGCGTACGACTCCGGCCAGCGCCTGCACGATGCCGACGGCGAGCAGGATGCTCGCCCACAAGATCAGCTCGCCGTTGTTGCGCGCAGCGACCCCGCTGTCGATGGCTCGTCCGAGGAGCGCGGGCGCGACCGCCTGGCCGAGCATCCAGATGATGCCGGCGGCGATGCCACCGATCAGCGACGGGACCTGGCCGCGCGCGAGCCAGCGCAGGTAGCGGCTGGGGCTCCGCAGATCGGGCTGGCCGGGGTCGGCCAGGGGGAGGGAGCGCACGAGTGTCCAACCTAGGGGCTGGGGCGGGTGGGGTCGAACGGGTTTCGACGGGCGCGCCGGTAGGCTTCGAGGGTGACCTCGGAGCGCTCGGTTGTCCTCGTCGTCGACTTCGGTGCCCAGTACGCACAGCTCATCGCGCGACGCGTGCGCGAGGCTCACGTCTACAGCGAGATCGTGCCTTCGTCCATGCCGGTGGCCGACATCCTCGCCCGCAAGCCGGCCGCGGTGATCCTCTCCGGCGGCCCCTCGAGCGTCTACGCCGAAGGCGCACCTCAGGTCGACCCGGCCCTGTTCGACGCCGGTGTCCCCGCGTTGGGCATCTGCTACGGGCACCAGGCGATGGCCGTTGCGCTCGGCGGCACGGTCGACCGCACCGGGCGTTCAGAGTTCGGCCGTACCCAGGTGTCGGTGACCGGCGAGAAGTCGGTGCTCCTCGACGGCCTGCCCGACGAGCTCTCGGTGTGGATGTCCCACGGCGACTCCGTGTCGGCCGCGCCGGCCGGCTTCACCGTGACGGCGACGTCGGCGGGCGCACCGGTCGCGGCCTTCGAGGACGTCGCGCGCGGCTTCGCGGGCGTGCAGTTCCACCCGGAGGTGCTGCACACCGAGCACGGTCAGCAGGTGCTCGAACGGTTCCTGTACGACATCGCCGGCCTCGAGCCGTCCTGGGACATGGGCACCGTCATCGACGACCAGGTCGCCGCGATCCGTACCCAGGTCGGCTCCGGACGGGTCGTGTGCGGATTGTCCGGCGGTGTCGACTCCGCCGTCGCGGCGGCTCTCGTCCAGCGCGCCGTCGGTGACCAGCTCACCTGCGTCTTCGTCGACCACGGCCTGCTGCGCAAGGGGGAGGCCGAGCAGGTCGAGCGCGACTACGTGGCTGCGACAGGTGTGCGCCTCAAGGTCGTCGATGCGCAGGAGCGGTTCCTGGATGCGCTCGCCGGGGTCACCGATCCCGAGACCAAGCGGAAGATCATCGGTCGCGAGTTCATCCGCGTGTTCGAGGCGGCGGCTCGCGAGATCGTCGCCGAGGCCGGAGCCGCGGGCGAGCCCGTCGAGTTCCTCGTCCAGGGCACGCTCTACCCCGACGTCGTCGAGTCCGGCGGCGGAACCGGTACTGCGAACATCAAGAGCCACCACAACGTCGGCGGCCTGCCCGACGACCTCGCGTTCGCGCTCGTCGAGCCGCTGCGGATGCTGTTCAAGGACGAGGTCCGCACTGTCGGTGAGCAGCTCGGCTTGCCGGCCGAGATCGTGTGGCGGCAGCCTTTCCCCGGGCCGGGCCTCGGGATCCGGATCATCGGCGAGGTCACCCGGGAGCGGCTCGACATCCTGCGCGACGCCGACGCGATCACACGCGAGGAGCTCACCGCCGCCGGCCTCGCCCGCACCATCTGGCAGTGCCCGGTCGTCCTCCTCGCCGACGTACGTTCCGTCGGCGTCCAGGGCGACGGCCGCACGTACGGGCATCCGGTCGTGCTGCGCCCGGTGACGTCCGAGGACGCCATGACCGCCGACTGGGCCCGGGTGCCCTACGAGGTGCTCGAACGCATCTCGACCCGCATCACCAACGAGGTGCGCGAGGTCAACCGCGTCACCCTCGACGTCACGAGCAAGCCCCCCGGCACCATCGAGTGGGAGTAAGCCACCCACTCTCGCCAGATGGACGGCGGCTCTGCCCGGCGGGATCAGGGCTCCAGCCGGGTGGCCTGGGCGTGGGCCTGGACCGGGGCGCCGCAGGCCTGACCGTCGAGGTCGAGACGCTGCCACTGCAACCGGACGGCGCAACGCCGACCGTCGGTGGACAGCTCGGCGGCCGCCCGGACCGAGACCTGTCCCGGCGGCCTCGGTACCGGGCTGGAAGCCAGCCACTCGACGATCAGGACGAGCCGACCGGGACCGGCGGCGCGCCAGGCACCGATCCCCGTCGCACCAGCGCCGCCGTCGGCGAACACCTTCACCGTGCCGTCGGAATCGATCCGAGCCAGCGCGCCGACCCGGTCCGACGATCCCCCCGACGCGCCGAGGCGACACATGACGAGTCGCCAGAGGCCGCAGGGCGATAGGGACTCGGTCACGGTGTCCACCTTCGGTCCGCGACGTGGTTCATGGCGCCCAGGCAAACCCTGGCAGTCGGGTCCGCAGCCAACCGGGCGCCCATAGACTCCGGTCGTGCTCGTCGGTCGCGAGGAGGCGTTCGCCCGGATCGCGTGGGTGGTCTCCGGGGCCCGTGCCGGGCGCGGAGGCGCGCTCCTCCTGCGTGGTGAGCCGGGAAGTGGCAAGAGTGCTCTGCTCGCCGCGACCGCATCCACCGCGGACGGCATGACCGTCCTGCGCTGCGCCGGGACGCAGGATGAGCGAGACCTCCCCTACGCCGCGTTGCACGCGCTGATCCGGCCCCTTCGGGCGAAGCACGCGGAGCTGGTGCCGGCGCAACGCGACGCGTTGGACCTCGCCCTCGGGACGGTCGTCGGCGGGATACCAGCGCCGCTGCTGGTAGCGGCCGCGACGCTGTCGCTCCTGGACATCGGGGCCGCCGACAACCCGGTACTGGTGCTCGTCGACGACCTGCAGTGGATCGACGTCGAGTCTCGCGACGCCATCGGTTTCGCGGCCCGCCGGCTCCAGGACGACGCCGTCGGGCTGCTGCTGGCGGTCCGGCGGAGCGGCGTCGGGCTGAGCGGGATCGAGACCTACGACGTGCCTGCCCTGGAGGAGGCGGCGGCCGTACAGCTGCTGGCTGAGCACGGTGTGGCTCGGTCGGTGGCCCGACGGCTCTGCGCGGTGGCGGGTGGGAGCCCGCTCGCGCTCGTCGAGCTGGCCCGGCTGCTCGACGCCGACCAGCGACGCGGAGCCGCTCCGTTGCCGGACCCGCTCCCGTCCACGAGCCCGGCCGCCGCGTACCGCGACCTGCTCGCGGCGCTCCCCCCGTCGGCCCGGCTGGCCGCCTCCGCGGCTGCGGTCGGGGGCACGATCACGCCGACCGTGCTCGCAGCCGCCCTGGCCCGCCTGGGCACCGACTTCGCCGAGCTGGCGACAGTGGAGTCCAGCGGGTTGCTCCAGGTCGCCCGCAGGGGGGTCGAGTGGAGGCACCCCCTCGCCCGGGCCGCGGCGGCCGATGCCGTAGGCCCCGCGGACAGGCGCCGGGTCCATCAGGCCGTGGCAGACGCCCTCGAGCACTCCGGTGGAGACCCCTCGGCGGTGGTGTGGCACCGGGTCGGGGCCGCGACCGGGCCGGACGAGGACCTGGCGACCGCGCTGGACGGGGCCGCCTCGGCGGCGGCGGCCCGAGGTGCGCACCAGGCCGCCTCGGCGGCCTGGGAGACCGCCGCCCGGCTGGGCGCCGAGCCCAGCACTCGACTTGCTGCAGCGGCGCTCGAGGCCTGGGCCGCGGACGACGCGGAGTCCGCATCGCGGCTGATCGAGGAGTCGCTGCCAGGGCTGCGGGACCCGGACCTGCGGTGGTCCCTGTCGTTCACCGCCGGCCAGATCGCCCACACGGCGGCGTCTCCGCAGGACGCCTGGGACGGGTTCATGCGCGCCGTCGACGAGGCCAGGACCGCAGGGAGCTCGGGGCGCGTGGTCAAGGCGCTGGCCAGTGCCTTCAACCCGGCGCTGCACCTGCACGATCCTGGCCGGCTGTCCTGGCTGGCTGACGAGATCTGCGCCGCCGCCGACAGGGGCGACCCGGTCCAGGACGCACGCGCGAGCGCAGTGGAAGGGTTCGTCCTCCTCAATGGTGAGCAGACCGAGCCCGGCCGCCGGCGGCTCGAGCACGCGTTGGCCGCGATCGAGAGTCACGACCTTCTGACCTCCGACCCGGACCTGCTGCCCATGACGGTTCAGGCGGCGATGTGGTCCGGACACCCCAAGCGGATGCGGGGAGCCATCGACGCTGCAGTCGGGCGGCTGCGCGCCGCCGGCGAGACCCGCCTGCTCGCCGCGACCGTTCGCGGGCTGGCGTGGTGCGACTTCTCGGTGGGCGAGTGGGATGCGGCCGCCACCCGGGCGGAGGATGCCCTCGACCTGGCCCGGATCAGCGGGCGGGTCGCCGACGTCGCTGACGCACTGGTGCAGGTGGCCACCCTCGAAGGGGCTCGGGGCCATACTGCCGATGCGCTGGAGCACGCCGCTGAGGCTCGGCGGTTGGCCGAGACGCTCGACAGCCCCTGGCGCACGGCGGACGCCATCTGGTGCGAGCTGCTCGCCACGATGTCGGCCGATCAGCTGGACACCTTGGTGGCGCCCACGCAGGCCCTGGTCGCACTGCTGCGCGCAGGCCGGGTCGCCGCGGCCCAGCCCGAGTACTTCGACGCGCCGCTCGCGCTGGCGCTGATCGGTCGCCGTGTGGACGCCGCCGACCTCCTCGAGGTTCTCGTGGCCAGGGGCGGGGACGACGCCCGCCCCGAGTCCCGGGCGGGGGCCCTGCTCGCCCGCTGCGCGATCGGACCGGACTCCGTCACGCTCGCTGACGCGGCGGTGACTCTCACCGCCGAGCTCGAGGGCGTCGAGTACGTGTTCCCACGAGCCAGGCTCCGACTGTGCGCCGGGGCGATGCGACGGCGACTGGGCCATCGGGTCGAGGCCCGGGCACAGCTGCGCGCTGCGGAGACCGACTTCGCCACCCTGGGTGCGACGCCGTGGCTCATCCGCACCCAGGACGAGCTCCGGGCGTCCGGTGCGACGCTGCGGACAGCCGCGACCCCCGACCAGACGTTGACGGGTGCGGAGTCCCGCGTGGCGGACGCCGCCGCGCAGGGGCTTTCGAACAGGGAGATCGCGGCGCTGCTATTCCTGTCGGGCAAGACGGTGGAGTTCCACCTCGGCCGTATCTACCGCAAGCTCGGGGTGCGTGGACGGTCCGAGCTCGTACGGGTGCTGCTGACCCCTTCGCCGGGCACGTCCGACTTCGGCAGCTGACGCGTGGGCGCTGCCAGGGTTTCACCCGGCGCCCGTGCCCGTCGGACCCTGGTGTGCTGGGGCGAACGACCAGCCCAGTACCCAGGAGGTCCCTGTGACACGCCGCCGCTCCATCTCCACCTGCACCGCCTGCATGCTGACGGCAGCCCTGAGCCTGGCTGCCTGCTCTGCAGCGGGGTCGACTGCGAGCAGCGCGGTGCACGTGACCGCCTCGGCCGGCTCGACGTCACCGTCTCCCAGCCTCTCGCCGAGCACCACCGTGACGAGCGGATCGACGGCCAGGGCCGCCGGCGCGTGCTCGACCATCGACCACGCGACCGCCGAGAGCATCCTCGGGTTCACGACGAAGCCTGGGCTGTCCGCGTCAGCCGGTGCCAGCGTGGCCGGCATGCAGAAGCTGGATGGCTGCAGCTACATCAATGAGGCCAGCGGCTCTCTCGGCTACACGGTGGTGAAGGTCAGCCCGCAGATCGGGCAAGGCATGATCGGCGCCATCAAGGCACGTATGGCGGGAGCCGGTGCGGCGGTCACGATGTTCGATGCCGGCCTGCCGAGCTCGGTGTCATTCACCCAGCACCTGCCGCTCGGGGTGGACAGCCAGATCACGGTACTGGCGGGAGACCTGCTCATCACGGTCGCGTCGACTCGTAAGGACTCCAACAGCGCGAAAGCGCAGGCCGCCGCCAAGGCGGCAGTGCAGCGAATCGCCGCCAGCGGCTGAGCCCGCGCCGTACGGCTGTGGCGGTGGGGCTAACGTGGGCGCCGTGGGCGGCCTGGTCACGGGCGGCCGTCGACGGACGGGACAGGGCGCGTGACGGACGACAACGGCGGCGCAACCGCGGCAGATGCCTTCGTGGCGTTCGGGATCACCGGCGACCTCGCCCGGAAGATGACCTTCGTCTCGCTCTACCAGCTGGAACGGTCCGGGCGGCTCGACTGCCCGATCATCGGGGTCGCGGCGGAGAACTGGACCGATGCTGAGCTGCGCAGCAGGGCCCAGGAGTCCATAGTCGCTGCGCTCGGCGACATCCCGGTCGAGACCAAGGTCCTTTCTCGGCTGCTCGGGCGGATGAGCTATGTCGGGGGCGATTTCGCAGACCCGGCCACCTTCCAACTCGTCGTCAAGGCACTCGCCGGCGCCAAGCAGCCGGTGTTCTACCTCGAGATCCCGCCGTTCCTGTTCGGGCCGGTGGTGCAGGGGCTGGCCGCGGCCGGCCTGACCGCGACTGCCCGGGTGATCGTCGAGAAGCCGTTCGGTCACGACCTCGCCTCGGCCCAGGCTCTGAACGCAGAGCTCAGGGAGATCCTCGAGGAGTCCCAGCTCTACCGGATCGACCACTTCCTCGGAAAGCTGTCGGTCGAGGACATCTTGCACCTGCGCTTCGCGAACTCGGTGCTCGAACCGGTCTGGAACCGCAACTTCGTCAGCAGCGTGCAGATCACCATGGCCGAAGACTTCGGCGTCGCGGACCGCGGACAGTTCTACGACAAGGTCGGCTGCCTCCGCGACGTCGTGCAGAACCACCTCATGCAGGTGTTGGCGATGGTCGCGATGGAGCCGCCGTCGAGAGGCGGGCTGGGCGCGCTCTCGGACCGCAAGCGGGACGTCTTCGCCGCGATGCCTGCCGCCGACCCCGCGAGCTATGTGCGTGGCCAGTACGACGGGTACCCGCGCACCAAAGGAGTGGCCCGTGGCTCGGTCACAGAGACGTTCACCGCGCTGCGCCTCGAGATCGACAACTGGCGCTGGGCCGGCGTCCCCTTCTTCATCCGGGCGGGAAAGAACCTCCCGGTGCACGACACCGAGGTCCGGGTGGTCTTCAAGGAACCACCGTCGCTCGGCTTCTCGTCCGAGATGGACGAGGTCGACCCGAACCAGTTCGTGCTGTTGATCGACCCGTACCCGGCCGCTCGGCTCATCCTGCACGCCAAGGCGGTCGACGGTCCCGGGCTACGACCGGTGAACCTCGACATCGATCTGCGCAACCGGGGGGAGAGCGTCCCAGCGCCGTACGAGGTCCTCCTGCATGCCGCGATGCAGGGCGACCAGAGCCACTTCACCCGCGAGGACTCGGTCGAGGAGACCTGGCGGGTGCTCGAGCCGCTGCTCGAGCAGCGATCCAAGCCCGCGCCCTACGCGCCGGGATCCTGGGGCCCCGCCTCGGCGGAGACGCTGACGCACGAACACGGCGGCTGGCACCAGCCGTGGACCCCCGAGCAGGAGTTCAACCCGCAAGGCTGACCCTCGTCCCGGCAGCATCACTGCTCACGGCTTCATGCTCCTCGTACACCTGGGGTTCCTGCTGCTGGCCCGGTGGACGGTGCCATGACCCCCCTGCGGTGGCGGCCGCCTGCTCTCGCCCGAACGCCGATCCGTACGAGGCCGAGTATCAGGACGCAGAGAACGAACAGCCCGACCAGCACGCTGGTCGCGGGGAAGAAATGCCCGACGGTGAGCAGCACGTCGTACGCCGAGTGGGCGACGATCAGGGGCAGGGCGCGGCCGGTTCGCAGGTACAGCGCGAGGATGGCGACCGCCCACACGGTCAGTCCGAGAACCCCGAGGCCGTAGTAGACGTGAAACGACAGGCGGAGCACGACAAGAACGATCGCCATCCGCCACAGCGGCTCCCTTGCTTGTCGAAGCAGGACCACAGGGAGCACCAGCAGGGCGAGCTCTTCGGTAGGACCGGCGTTCAGCGCCAGTGCCAGCGAAGGAAGCGCTGCCCAGGTCCCGTGCTCGTACGGGTACCGGCTCCCGTCGAGCCAGGTGGACAGCAGCCCAGCGGTCAGCAGCGCCAACCAGTACAGCAGGACGATGTCGATGTCCCGCCATGTTGCCGCCTTGTCAGCGGGCCGACCGAGCCCGAGGTCGACGGCGCTGAGGCCGCGCGCCTTCGCGATGAAGTACACCAGCGCGAGGACCGCGACGTCGGTGCTGAGGACCAGGGCCGTACTGACAAGGGCACCGGTGGCACCGACCCGGCCGGTGGTGTGCCCCGGCTCGTGCAGATACGCCAGCGCGGACGCGAGGGCGTAGCCGAAGCCGACGATGTAGAGCAGCAGGATCAAGCCGTACGCGCGCTTGGCCGTCCACGGCTCCAGCGCGTGTTGGTCTTCCGCCCCGGGACCGTCCATTCCCGAAGCGTGCCAGAGCGGTGGGCCGGATCACCGGCGGCTGAGGGGAGCGCGCGTGTCGGGCGGCGGTGCCTCCAGGAGGGCAGGTCCCGCAGCTCGCACGGCCACGCAGGCCCAGGTGCGCCACGGGGTCCAGTGCTCGCGCCCGTAGGCGTCGAGCTCGGCGGGGGAGAGTGCGCGCCCGGCGCCGGTCAGCTCGCCGGCGATCGCGAGCAGCTGGGGCTCCGCGGTGGGCAGCACGTCGGTGTGGCCGAGCGCCCTGACGATGACGAGCTCGGCATAGAAGGGGCCGATCCCGTCGAGCTCGCGCAGGCGGACCGCGGCCTCGGCGACGGGCAGCGAACGCAGCTCTGCCGTGTCGAGGCGCCCGTCGAGCGCGGCCCGGGCCACCCCGTGCAGCCGCTCGATCTTCTCGGCGGTGAGGCCGGGGAAGGACTTCACCGCCAGGAGCTGTCGGGGGGTCGGCAGCACCGCGACCTGTTGCCCGGCAACGTCGATCGTCGCCCCGTGGGCGGCTGACAGATCGGCGCGCACCTTCGCCATCTGCAGGCGGGGTCGACGGGCCGAGAGCACCGCCCAGACCAGCGCCTCGTACGCCGAGTAGAACAGCGGCGGCCGCAGGCCGGGCCGGGCGCCCTGGAGGGCGCCGACGAGCGGGTCGCGCTCGCCCAGGGCATCCCACCCCGTCGCATCGACGTCGACCGAGAGGACGCGGGCCACCTGGCCGCGCGCGGCGTCGAGCGACGCGGGACCTGCTCTGGAGACGGCAAGTGTCAGCGCTCCGGACGGTTGCTGGCTGACGACCACGCCGACCTGCTCGTCGTACCCGTCGAGGACGAAGCCGAGAGGCATCGTGGCGGTACCCGAACCGGCATCGACGACGCCGGTCGCGGCCTCGCGCTGCCCGAAGCCGAACAGCAGGGACTGTGTCAGGTCGAACCGGCCGACCGGCGTGATCTCCATGCCGCCGATCCTGACCTGCTGGTCCGACAGCCTTGCGTGTCGACGTCCGGACGGGCAGGTCAGGCGGCGCGGGGCGCGGGGATGCCTCCGGGTGGCGCGCTGCGCAGCAGCCAGATCGGGTTCGAGACCGCGATGACGACACCGTCGGACCCCACCACCTGGGTACGGAGGAAGCGCGACGCGCTCGTGTCGACCGCCACGTCCACCGATCCGCTGGCCAACCTGGCCGCCGGGTACGACTGGACGACGCTCGTGTTGGGGGCCGGCTTGGCGGCGCCCGCGTAGTCGACCGTCCCGCGGACGAGCTGCAGCGTCGACCCGGCCGGCAGCGAGGTGGCGACCACGTGCAGCTGCCTGGTACGGGCGGTGGACACGGTGACCGACCCCATCGGTGCCGTACCGTCCGCCAGCAGGTCAAGCGTGCCGCGGTACCGCGCGAGCGAGGCGGACCACGCCCGGCCGGCCTTGAGCGCCGTCAGCAGGTCGGCCTCCTCGGCCGAGGTCGCCCACGCCGACGTGACCCAGTTGTTCCTGATACCGAACCAGTTCTGGCCCATGTGGTCGTCGGACACCCCGTTGCCGGTCAGGAACAGGGCGTTGCGGGACAGCACGTCCCACAGAGCCACGTGGTGCTTGACGTCCACGCCTGCGCGGAGCGGGTAGCCGACCTCGAGGATGTCGCAGCCGAGCGCGCGGTTCGCGAGCAGCTGCTTGGCCACCTGCGCCCGCAGCGAGTCCTGCTGGCTGGCGGGGAGCGCGGCTACCGAGGTGTACCCGAAGGGGTGGTTGTACGAGACGAGGCCACCGTTCGTGTGCGCGATCCCGACCTGCTGGCTGAGGAACGCCTGCCAGGTCTTGTACGTCACGGAGGTGTAGTCGCCCAGGTGGATGTTGCCGCCGAACCAGTTCAGGTGCGGCAGGAACTCGGAGATCTCGAGGCCCGCGCGCTGCGTCACGTCCGGGTACGTCGCGGCGTAGCGCTCCATGAGCTCCTCCTGCGTCTGCAGGGGGATGTCGCCGGTCGCGTACGCCCGGGTGAAGCGCAGGTAGTCGAAGCAGCCGCTGGTGGGCGCGCCCGCGCTGACGGCGCCGAGCCGCAGCTCGAAGGACGCGAAGTCGGTGCTGGCCAGCTCCGGCCAGATCGCCTCCAGGTCTTCGCACGGCGTGATGCTGACCGACGTCCACGCACCGGTGGGGGCCGCGACGTTCACGATGCCCTGGAGCCCTTGCGAGCTCAAGGTTCCCGGTGTCCCCTGGCCGCCGATCCGGTAGGACAGGGAGTACACGCCGGCCGGTCGGCCCCCGACCGCCTGGTGGTAGGACGTGTTGAGCAGCAGCTCGAGGTATCCGCCGGCGCCGACGGCGGTGGGCAGCACCTCGATGGTGAGCGTCTGCCCGTACAGGTTGCGGTGGTAGTTCCAGCCGGCCGGGTGCGACTCGGCGAAGAAGCGGACCGCGGCAATGCTGGACGAGGTGCTCTGCGCGGTGACCGACAGGGCGCCGCCGGCGATCGGGTCGGTCGGCGATGCGGGTGCCTGGACGATGCTTCCGCCCGAGGCGGCGGTGAGCGACCCGGTGTTCTGGCGCTGCCACTGCCACGCCGCGCCGTCCGTCGTCTCCGCGGTCAGGCTGGTGAAGTGGACGACGTTGCGGTAGCGGACGCCTTCCATGCGGTAGTCGTGGTCGGTCCACCAGAGGACGTCGACCGCGTTCTTCGCCGCTTGGAACAGCTGCGAGTCCATCGAGCCGGACTGCTCGCTGAACGACGAGTGGATGTGCATGGCCATCGAGAGCGGCAGCAGCCCGTCGCCGGCATCCACGGTGTCGTTCACGGTGTCGGTCGCGGTGTCGGCCGCTGCGACTGCGGTGCGTCCGAGCCAGTCACTCGGCAGCAGCGCCAGGGCTGCGGCCGAGGCACCCGCTCCCTTGAGCAACGACCGCCTCGACAGCAGGCCCGCAGGGTCCTGCTGGTGCTGCCCGTCGATGACCCGTTCCTCGTCGCCGCACATCGGTCCGACCTCCCCTTCGGCCCCCGTCGCTGGCCCACGGCCCTCACGACTAGCCTTCACCGCAGTCGCGTACGGGGAGTAGGGACGAAAGGCCTCGGCGCAGCTGATCGCCGGCAGCGGATGAGATCGCGAGTGTCGATCTGCCCCAGCACCGAGGGTGACGATCGCCGGTGCGTCTGCCCGAAAGTTGTTGTGTACCAACAGGAATTCGGTGTTGATCACGCGGGCTTGATCAGGTATGGTTCGAACATGTGTTCGAGCCTGCAGGTCGCCGAGGCCGGGTCGGTGCATGATCTGGCGACGTCCGTCCCGGGCCCGGAGCTGATCGCGCGGCTGCTCGCGGTCGACGTCGACCTGCTGTCGGCCGACGAGCGGTTGTCGGTGGTCCAGGGCTGGGAGCGGGTGGCTGGGTGGGTGTCGGCGCAGAGCCATCGTGCCGTGGCGGAGTTCGCCGGTCCGGCCGACGACGACGCCGCGGCCGGGGGCGAGCCGGACCTGTGCCGGGAGGATCTCGCTGCGGCGTTGCACCTGGGTCGGATGGCTGCGCAGACCCGGATCGACCACGCGCGCCTGCTGGCGACAGTGCTGCCCGGAACCTGGGAGCTGCTCGCCGCCGGGGAGGGCTCCGCGCGGCACGCCGCCGCGTGCGCCGAGGCGTGCGGCGGGTTGACCGAGGAGCAGGCCGGGCAGGTGGAGGCGCGGGTGCTGCTCAGGGCGCCGGAGCTGACGGTCGGGGAGCTTCGGGCCCGGTTGCGCCGCGCGGTCGCGGTCGTCGACCCGGCCGGGTTCGAGGCCGCGCACGAGGTGGCCGCGGCCGGTCGTGGGGTGGTGCTGTGGCCAGAGCCCGACGGCATGGCCACCGTCGCGGCGACCCTGCCGGCCGCGGACGCTCAGACCGTGTTCCACGCACTCGACGCTGCAGCCCATCGCTCCGCAGATGGCGCCGGCGCGTCCCTTCCGGTCGGCGCCCGCCGGGCCGACGCGCTGCCTGCCCTGGCGACCGCTTCGCTCGAGGCCGGCGCCGAGTCCGGTCAGCTGCCGCTGTCACAGGGCCGGCGACGCACCCAGGTGCAGATCGTCATCGACCCGGCCACGTTGCTGGGCCTGGCCGAGGGGGCCGCCCACCTGGTCGGCTACGGCCCCATCCCCGCGACCGTGGCGCGGGCACTGGCCGTCGACGGCACCTGGCAGCGGCTGGTCGCCGAGCCGGTCACCGGGCACCTGCTCGACCTGGGGCACACCACCTACCGGCCGTCCCAGGAGCTGCGCGACTACCTCGTCGCGCGTGACCGGACCTGCCAGTTCCCCGGCTGCTGGCGCCCCGCGGAGCGGTCCGAGCTCGACCACATCGATCCCTACCGGACCCAGACCCACCCCGGCCAGCGAGGTCCGACCAGCTCTCACAACATGGGCTGCCTCTGCAAACGTCACCACCAGCTCAAGACCCTGCACGGCTGGACACTGACCAGGCAGGCTGACGGCAGCCTGCGCTGGACCAGCCGCAGCGGGCGGACCTACGACGTCCCGCCCGAGAACCAATGGCCGCACGCGATCTGACCCGGTTGCCCGAGACCGGCAAGGCCTCGTTAGCCCGAATGGGTGAACGGCATCAACGCGGGTCCTGGGGCTCCGATGAGACCTCCTGATGGGGCTCGGGCTCGGCGTCGGGGTCGGGGTCGGGTCGCAGGCCCACCCGGAGGGATCCGGCGAGGCCGGCGACACCGAGCCCGACCAGGCCGAGGGGCAGCACCCAGGTGGCGTCGACCCGTACGGATGTGAACGCGCCGACCAGGTACGCGCCGGCGATGGCCAGGAACACCAGGCCGGCGACGAAGGACGTCAGGTCGAACTCATGCTTGCGCACGGCGTACCTCCAGGGTTCCGGCCCCGACGTCGAGGCGCAGGTTCAGGGTCCCGCCGACGGCCGCTCCGGGGGTCAACGACGGTTCGATCACGAGGTCGGAACGGCGACCGATCCCGTCGTTCTCGTTGCCGCCAGGGAGCCGGATGTTCCCGAGCCCGACGTGCGCGTCGATGACGAGGCGGACGTTGTCGGGAACGAGCACGACGAAAGTGCCGGCGCCCAGCTTGCCGCGCACCTCCACGGTCCCTGTCTGCGCCGGGAGGCCGGTCATGTCGAGGGTCGCGTTGCCGGCGCCCCAGTGGTAGCCGTCGGTCGGGAAGGCGCTGACCGTCGCGGGACGCCAGGTGACGTCGCCGGTGCCCTTGACGTCGATGGCCGGGATCGCTCCGGCGACCGCCGTGACCAGCGACAGCAGGATGCCCCAGGCGATCAGGCCGCGGGAGCGCCCGACGAAGGCGCCCACGACGAGCCCCAGCCCGATGATCGCGAGCAGGACGGCGAGGAAGGCGGCGGCGGGCACGTGCCAGTGCCCGGACAGGTCGAGCGGCAGCATCACCCCCGCGGCGATCGCTGCCACGCTGAGCGTCAGCGCACCCAGCACCGAGCGGCGGCGCCGTGGCTGCTGCGTCACGACGTACGGGGCCGGAGGCGTGGACGAGGGCGGGAAGTACGACGAGGGCGTGGAGTAGGACTGGGGTGGGGAGTACGACCCGGGTGGGGAGTACGACCCGGGCGGGGGAGCGCTGAACTGCGCCGGCTGGCCGTACGCGTGGAGAGGCGGTACGGGGGGTCGCGGCTGGCGGCGGTTGTACCAGACGAGCGCGGCGATGCCGCCGACCGCGACCAGCGGCCAGACGTCCGGACCGGTACCGGGGAAGCGGTGTCGGTCGAAGACGGAGCTGAACGCGAGGAGCACGCCGAGGATCAACAGGACCGTGACGACGATCGTGAACGCGGCGGGCCGGTTGCCGTCTCGGTCCAACAGCTTCTGCACCTCGGACCGGGACTGGCCCTCGTCGGGCAGCAGCAGCCAGCCGGCGGCGTAGAGCAGCAGGCCGGAGCCGCCGAACAGCGAGAGCACGACGACGAGGATGCGCAGGATGATCGGGTCGATGCCTAGGTAGGCGGCGAGCCCGCCGCACACGCCGGCCAGCTTGCGGTCGCTGCGGCTGCGGTAGAGCGTCGGGGCGGGGCCGCGGCCGCCCGGAGGGGGCCCCGGCGGGGTGGCGAAGGTCTGAGTCTGGTCCGTCATGGCTCACAGCCTCCCGCGACGGGGGACCGCCGGCATCGGGGACTGCCCCGGAGCCGACCCCGATCCCACCCTGGTCGGGTCGAGCTGGCGCTCAGGGTCGGTTCAGGGTGCCGGCCTGATGCCTCCGTTCCGGGGATCCAGCACCATGGGGGCGTGACGCTGCCTCCGAACCAGCCGGCTCCCGCTGCGCCGACCCCTGTTCCGGGTCCTGTTCCGGGTCCTGCGGCAACCCCCGGGACAGGCACTGCGGACCGCGCGGAACCACCGAGGCTGTACCGCTCGACCGAGGGACGGCTCGTCGGTGGCGTGGCGCACGGGCTGGCCGGTCACCTCGGCGTCGACCCGTGGGTCGTCCGGGTCGCGTTCATGCTGCTGGCCGCGTCCGGCGGTGCGGGGATCGCCGCCTACGCGGGGTTCTGGGCCCTGGTACCCCTGGCGCACGAGCCGGTCGAGAGCGATGACCGCGCCACCCGGCTGGGTCCGTTGCTGGCCCTGTGCGCCTTCGCCGCCGGGGCGATCCTCGTCCTGCAGCGCGTCGGGTTCGGACCGTCGCGGGCCGTGGCCGCACCGTTCCTGGTCGTGGGGCTCGGTGTCGTGGTGCTCTGGCGGGTCGCCGACGACTCGCAGCGGGCCCGCTGGCGGCGTACCGCGACGGCGACGGCGACCGGGCGGCAGGCGTGGGTGCGCGTGGTGATCGGCGTGACGCTCGTCGTCGTGGGAGCCGCGGCCGTCTCCGGTGCCCAGGGGGGTGTCCAGGCTGCGGTCGACGGGCTCGTCGGCGGGCTGGTCGTCGTGGCCGGCGTGGCTCTGGTCGCCGGCCCGTGGCTCGTCCGCAACACGCGCGAGCTGACCGAGGAGCGGCGCGAGCGCATCCGCTCGCAGGAACGGGCCGAGCTCGCCGCCCACGTCCACGACTCCGTGGTGCAGACGCTGACCCTGATCCAGCGCAACGCCGACGACCCGAAGGTGGTCGTCCAGCTGGCGCGTGCCGAGGAGCGGGCGCTGCGGCAGTGGCTGTACCGGCCGACCGGCCCCGACCAGGGCCTGTTCCGTACGGCGCTCGACGCGGCCGCGGCAGAGGTCGAGGAGTCCCATGGCGGTGCCGTCGAGGTCGTGTCCGTGGGCGACGCGCCCGTCGACGAGCACCTCGGCGCGCTGATCCAGGCGGCCAGGGAGGCGATGGTCAATGCGGTCAAGTACGCGTCCGACGGCGGCGCCGTCTCTGTCTACGCAGAGCTGGAACCCTTGCAGGCCACCATCTTCGTACGCGATCGAGGACCGGGCTTCGACGTCGACGCCGTACCGTCCGACCGGCTCGGCGTGCGGCAGTCGATCGTGGGACGCATGGAGCGGCACGGAGGTCGGGCGGTCATCACCAGTCGGCCGGGCGAGGGCGCCGAGGTGCACCTGACGATGCCGCGCATCGGCACGGCGGCCGAGGAGGAGCGATGACCGACGGGCCGCGGGTCGTCCTCGTCGACGACCACCGGATGTTCCGTACCGGCGTCCGCGCCGAGCTGGGCGACTCGGTCGACGTGGTCGGCGAGGCGGCCGACGTCGACTCCGCCGTCGCCGTCATCGCGGCGACCCTCCCCGAGGTCGTGCTGCTCGACGTGCACCTGCCAGGCGGCAACGGCCAGGAGGTCGTACGACGGTGTGCGGCGGCCGGGATCGACACGAAGTTCCTCGCGCTCTCGGTGTCGGATGCGGCCGAGGACGTCATCGCGGTGATCAGGGCGGGGGCCCGCGGCTACGTCACCAAGTCCATCACCGGTCCCGAGCTGGCCGACGCCGTACGACGGGTGGCCGGGGGCGACGCGGTGTTCTCGCCGCGCCTGGCCGGGTTCGTCCTCGACGCGTTCGCCGGCTCGCCGGACGTCCCCGTCGTCGACGAGGAGCTCGACCGGCTCTCGCAGCGCGAGCGCGAGGTGCTCCGGCTGATCGCCCGCGGCTATGCGTACAAGGAGGTCGCGCGCGAGCTGTTCATCTCGGTGAAGACGGTCGAGACGCACGTCTCCGCGGTGCTCAGGAAGCTGCAGCTGTCCAACCGGCACGAGCTGACCGTGTGGGCGACGGACCGACGGCTGATCTGAGCCGTCGGTCCGTCGCCGTGCCCTTGGGCTGGAACCCTTAGCTGGACGCCTGGCCGAGGACCACGGACACCGTCTGCGAGGCACCGCTGCGGGTGAACGTGATGCTCACGGTCGCGCCGGGTGCGGACGAGCGGATGTCGGCGACGAGCGAGTCAGCGCTGTCCACCGGCCGGCCGTTCACCGCGGTGATGACGTCGCCCACCTGGAGGCCGGCCTTGTCCGCTGCTCCGCCGGCGGTGACGCCCTGCAGCAGCGCGCCACCGTTGGTCCCGTCGGCGACCTGGACCCCGAGCTGGGGGTGCGTGGCCTTGCCGCTCGAGATCAGCTCGTCGGCGATGCGCTTGGCCTGGTCGATCGGGATGGCGAAACCGAGCCCGATCGAGCCGGACTGCGAGCTGCCCGCGCTGCTGCCGAGGCTCGCGATGGCCGAGTTGATGCCGACCACGTGGCCGTTCAGGTCGACGAGGGGGCCACCGGAGTTGCCCGGGTTGATCGCCGCGTCGGTCTGGATCGCGTTGAGCACTGCGCCGGACGACGTGGTCTGGCCGGTGGTGTCGCCGCTGGTGGTGACCGGCCGGTTGAGGGCGCTGACGATCCCGGACGTCACCGTGCCGGACAGGCCGAGCGGCGAGCCGACCGCGACGACGCTCTGGCCGACGACGAGGTTCGCCGAGCTGCCGAGGGTGGCGGGCGACCAGCCCGAGACGCCCTTGACGCGGACCACGGCGAGGTCGGAGGTCGGGTCGGTGCCGACCACGGTCGCGTCGTAGGTCTTGCCGTCCTGCGTCGTCACCTGCAGGGAGCCGCCGCCGGACGCGCCGGCCACGACGTGGTTGTTGGTCAGCACGAGTCCGTCGGAGCTGAGGACGATGCCGGAGCCCTCGCCGCCGCTGCCGTCGGTCGACCGCTCGACGATGGAGACGACGCTCGGCAGGACCTTGGCGGCCACGGCCTCGACGGAGCCGGCGGGAAGGTTGACGCTGGCCGGTGCGTTCGAGGTCTGGCTGGTCAGGCTGGAGGTCGACGCCGTGGTGGACTCGTGCGACGAGCCGACCGCTGCGCCGATGCCGCCGCCGACGCCGCCAGCCAGCAGCGCGGTTGCGAGGACGAGGGCGACGGTACGGCCGTTGCCACGCCTGGCCGCCGTCGTTCCGGGCGGTGCTATCGGTGCGACCGGTGCCGCGTACGGCAGCCCGACGGTCGGGTAGCTGCCGTAGGGCGTCCCGTACGGGTCGGTGTTGTACCCGCCCGTGGTCGGTGTGCCGTACGGCGGTGTGTCTTGCTGCGGCGCGCCGTACGGACCCTGGTCGTACGACGACGTACCGGCAGCCGCTGCGGGCCCGGCGGTGGCTACGTCGTAGGGGGAGGTGTACGGCGGGACGGGCTGGGTCGGCTGCGTCGGCAGGACCGGCTGGGTCGGCTGCGTCGCGTCGGCGGGGTCTGGGGTCGGCGTGGTGTCGCTCATAGGTACGACTTTCTCCGGTAGCCCTGAGAGCGGGCTGAGAACTGCCCCAGTCTCCCCTAAGAAGTCTCGAACGGCGCGGCAGCCCCGGAGAGACCAGGGAGGCGCACGGCGACGAGGGCACCGCCTTGCTCGGTCCGGCCGGCCTCGACGGTGCCGCCGTGCCGCCGGACCGTCTGATCGACGATCGCGAGGCCGAGCCCCGACCCGGGTAGTGCTCGAGCCTCCGCCGAGCGGTAGAAGCGCTCGAACACGTGCGGCAGGTCCGCGTCGCCGATGCCGGGCCCCTGGTCGGCGACGGTGAGGACACCCTGGGCGAGGCGGACCGTGACGGTGCCGCCGTCAGGTGACCACTTGGCCGCGTTGTCGAGCAGGTTGGTCACGGCCCGCTCGAGGGCGGCCGGCTGGCCCATGACCTCCCACGGGTACGCCACGACGTCGAAGCGCACGCCCTGAGCCCGCCGGCGGACGCGCTCGATCGCGCGGTCGACCACCTCGCCGAGGTCGATCGCCTCGACACCCTCGCTGGTGGTGGGACCGTCGTCGCGGGACAGCTCCACGAGGTCTCCGACGAGCGAGCTGAGCTCCTCGACCTGGGCACGTACATCGGCGAGCAGCGCCCCACGGTCCGCGGCAGACAGCTGTGCGGACGGCTCGGTGGAGTCGTTCTGCGCGAGGAGATCGAGGTTGGTACGCAACGAGGTCAGCGGCGTCCGGAGCTCGTGGCCGGCGTCGGCGACCAGCTGCTTCTGCCGCGTCCGCGAGCTGTCCAGTGCCACCAGCATCGAGTTGAACGCGCCGGTGAGACGGGCCAGCTCGTCGCTGCCACGTACCGGGATCGGCTCCAGCTGCTCTGTGCGCGCGATCTCCTCGGCCGCCGCGGTGAGGTCGTCGACCGGGCGCAGGCCGGCCCGAGCCACGAGCAGGCCGGCGGCCCCCGCGACGGCCACCCCGACCACACCGACCAGGGTGAGGACGAAGGTGAGGAACCGCAGCGTGTGGTCGATCGAGCTGGTCGACTGAGCGAGGACGAGCGCGAGACCGCGGACGGGTACGGCCACCACGCGCAGGTCCTGGCCGTTCTGCACGGCCGTACGGATCGAGTCGTGGTCCTGGGACTGCGCGACCGCCAGCTCCACGCCGCCGTCCGGTGGCCGGATGCCGCCGCTCGGGAAGGACACCTCGCCGTCCGGGCTGAGCAGCTCGACCTCGACGTCGCCGAGCGTCGACGGGTCGATGCTCACCACCCGCTCGGCGTTGCCCAGGGCGCCGCCGACCGCGGCGTGGGCCCGGCCGAACAGGTCCTGGTCGAACTGACGCTGCAGCTGGGCGCTGACGACGAAGAACGCCGCGACGGCGGCCGCGGCGACGGCGAGGGCGACGGCCGCGGAGGCGAGGAGGGCGACCCGGCCGCGCAGGCTGAGCCGCCGGCGGGCCGCGACCCCGCGGGTCACGGCGGCGTCTCGCGCAGGACGTACCCGACGCCTCGTACGGTGTGGACGAGCCGGGGCTCGCCCGCCTCCTCGGTCTTGCGTCGCAGGTAGCCCACGTAGACC
>DAIPJR010000273.1:0-2635 GCA_036770165.1 Actinomycetes bacterium
GCACGGCACGAGTTCTGATCGGCGTCGGGGCAGCTCTGGCCGCGGCGCGGCTCCTCGCGCCTGCGTCCCGCGCGGGCGACGCGTTCGAGCCGGTCGGTATCGCGGACGCTGGGCACATCGTCGACGTCGGCGAGCCCGTGACGTTCTCGTTGGTGCAGCTCGTCAACCGCTCAGGGGCACCGGTGACCATCACCGATGTACGCCTGCTCCCGGACACGCACGGTTACCCGCCGCTCGCGTGCTCAGGGCCGGCGTGCTCGTCGGGCAGCAGTGGGCGGCCGGGCTGCTCCGGGGGGCCTTGAGCAAGACGCTCCCTGGAGCCGTGCTGACCAAGGAGACCGTCGTCCCCGCCCACCACGCCGGCGACTCGTACGACCCGATCCTGCTGTTCGAGGTCAGCAGCACGACTCCCGGCATCGCCTGGATGCCGACTGAGGAGATCACGTACGTGTCCGACGGGATCCAGCATCAGCAGCGCTTCGACGAAGGGGTGATGCTCTGCGCGCCGGTGGCGAGGTACACCGGCGCCGGACACCCCGTCTGCGACATCAACCGACGCACTCTTGCCGGGCACTAGCTGGAAGGACCTCCGGCTGTCCCTGCAGACGGCCCCGCGGACGGCCCGACCGGTGATCCAGGTATCCCGGGCACGACCACGTACCAACGCCCACCGCTGCGCCGCAGAGTAAAGAACTCATGGAACAGCTGCCCTCCACTCGTACCGACCACTTCTGCAGTCGCATGGTCCGGACCGAAGTCCTGCCGGACGACGACGGACGACAATACGAAAGGTCTCGGCGTGCTCCCAAGAACCGCCCTCGCGCTGCTTTGATTCGCCGGATACACGATGTCGGCCAGCCGCGCAGCGTCTCCTGTGTTCACCAGCCGGACGTACTGCGCGAATGCCGCGTCAGGCGTGATTGCCCCGCTGCTCGGCCACGCCAACCAGATGCCGAAAGAGACGACGGCGGCGCCGGTTCCAATGACAAGGCCGGCCAGCCACCAACGCGAACGCAAACGAGGCGCGAGGTGCCGTCGGACGTCTGCTGTCATCCCGGCGTCCCTAGTAGTCGCTGAAGGACATGCCGCTTACGAGGAGACGACCGAACCCGACCTGGGTGTCCGGAAGCAGCGGCGGCCGGACGATGATGCTGATGAGCTGAATCGACAGGATCTTCCCCGTGACGGGGTCCATGACGACAACCTTTGGTATCGACGACTTGGCCAGTTGTTCCTGAGCGGGTGTCAATCCGTCAGATCCTGCGCGTGCCGGTCCCGAGAACGGGATCAGCACTGCAGCTATAACCATCGCAACGGCAAGTGTCCGGCGCCACGAATGCATGCCACCTAGTTCCCCCAATGCCTTGCTCGCAGCAGGTAGCGCCGCAGGGCTCCCTCGTGCCACCTGAACAGAACTCGCGAGCTGGAGCATCAACGTCTCGAGCCCGGCCGACCGTAGTCGATCAACCGACCAATATCAACAACTGCAGCCGGCAGCCCCCTGGAACGATCAGGACGGGCGTTCGGCTGCGTGGAGGGCGGCGTAGCGGCCGCCGCCGGCGACCAGCTCGGCATGGGTGCCCCGCTCGACCACCCGCCCACCGTCGAGGAAGACGATCTCGTCGACCTCCTCGAGCCCGGTCAGACGGTGCGTGATGAGCAGCGTCGTACGGCCTCGGGTCACGTCCAGCAGGTCGGCAGTCAGAGCGTCAGCGGTCTCGACGTCGAGGTGCTCGCCTGGCTCGTCGAGCACCAGCACCGGGAAGTCGGCGAGCAGCACGCGGGCCAGCGCGAGGCGCTGCCGCTGGCCGCCGCTCATGGTCAGCCCGCGCTCGCCGAGCTCGGTGCCCAGCCCGTCGGGCAGCGACGCGACCCAGCCGTCCAGCCGGGCCGCGACGAGGGCGGCCGACAGCTCGGCAGCATCGGCCGACGGTCGGGCGACCCGCAGGTTGACCTCGAGGGTGCCGGCGAACACGTACGCGTCCTGGGCTGCGAGCCCGATCCGGAGCCGTGCGTCGTCACCGGCGAGCCGGTCGAGGTCCACGCCGTCGAGCAGCACCGAGCCCGACTCGTACGTCAGGAAGCGCAGCAGCACCGCGGCGAGCGTGGACTTGCCGGCGCCGCTCGGCCCTACCACCGCCACCCGTCGACCGGCGGAGAGATCGAGGTCGATGCCGGCGAGGGCCAGCTTCGACGTGCCAGGCCAGCGCGCGCTCAGCCCGCGCACGACGACGTCGCCTGCGCTCACCGGAAGGGCGGCGGGAGGAGCGGGATCGACCACGGGATCGGGCGCGTCCAGCACCTCGAACACGCGGGCGGCCGACCGGCGGACCCGCTCCAGCGCCTCCGCGGCCACCGGGAGCCCGGCCACCGCCTCGAACGCGGCGAGCGGCGTGAGCACGACGACCGCCAGCAGCACGCCACGCAGACGCCCGTCGTGGACGGCCGGCAGCCCGAGCAGCAGCGCGCCCCACACGGCCAGGCCGCCGAGCAGGGACGTGAGGCCGATCCCGACCCCGGACGTACCAGCCGCAGCCCGGGCCAGCGACGTGAGCTCGGCGTCGGCGGCGGCCGTGCGGGCCAGCTGGGCGGGGGCCGCGCCGTACGCGACGAGGTCAGGAGCCCCGTGCAGCAG
>DAIPJR010000075.1:0-8110 GCA_036770165.1 Actinomycetes bacterium
CCCCCGCCGATGATCAGGATCCGCGGACGCCCGGGCACGGTCTGAGGTACGGCCTTCATGGGACCAGCCTAATGATCCACTCGCGCCAGCTTGGCGGCGCGTCCCAGGACGTCGTCGATCATCGGCTCGGTGAGCCGACCGGTGAACGTGTTCTGCTGGCTGGGGTGGTAGCAGCCGAGCAGCGTCACAACCTCACCATTGCCGCCCAGGCTCACCTGCGCGCCGTGCCCGAACACCGGCTTCGGCCGCGGCGCAGCCGTCCCGGCACGCGCGAAGGCGGCCAAAGACGCGTCCCAGGCGAACCCGCCGAGCGCGACCACCACCCGCAGGTACGGGCGGACGAGCGCGAGCTCGCGGTCCAGCCAGGGGGCGCAGGTGTCGCGCTCGCCGGTCGTGGGCTTGTTCTGCGGAGGCGCGCAGCGGACCGCGGCGACCAGTCGCGTGCCGAGGAGCCGCTGCCCGTCGTCGGCCCCCGTCGAGGTCGCGATCGCGGCGAGCCCGACCCGGTGCAGCGAGGCGAACAACCAGTCGCCGCTGCGGTCGCCGGTGAAGACCCGGCCGGTCCGGTTCCCGCCGTGCGCGGCCGGCGCCAGTCCGACGACCAGCACCCGCGGCTGCGACGAGCCCCAGCCGGGCACCGGCCGGCCCCAGTACACCTCGTCGGCGTACGACCGGCGCTTGTCGCGCGCGACCTCCTCACGCCAGGCGACGAGCCGCGGGCAGGCACGGCAGCTGGTGACGGCCTCGCCGAGGGCGGCCAGGCTGGCGGCGGCCATCGCTGCGGCCCGTACGTCACCCGGACTCTGGGCTGTGCGGGCGGAGCGGGCGGTCAACCGCCGAGGCGAGCCGTGAGCGCGGCGATCGTGCGGTCCCAGGCCGTCGCCGTGGCCGCCGCGTCGTAGACCTCGGGTCGGGTGTCGTTGACGAAGGCGTGCTGGGTGCCCGCGTAGTCGTAGACGGTGACGGTCCCGCCCGCCGCCTCGATCGCCGCGACCGCGGTGACGATGCCCTCGGCGGCCGAGGTGCCGTCCTCCTCCGAGCAGTGGATCACGGCCGACTTGCCCGCATAGCCGGACCAGTCCGGGCTCATCGCGTGCCACGGTACGGCCGGGTAGAAGCCGACCGCGAGGGCGATGTTGGGCGCCAGCGTCGCCGACCACAGGGACAGCGAGCCGCCCATGCAGAAGCCGACCGCGGCGACGTCCGTCCCCGTCACGTCGTCGCGACCGCCGAGGTAGTCGGCCGCCCCGGACAGGTCGTGCGCGGCCCGGTCCATCGCCAACGACATCAGCAGCCGCATGGCCTCGTCGGGCTCGGTGGTGCTGATGCCGTGGTAGAAGTCCGGCGCCAGCGCCACGAACCCCGCGGCGGCGAACCGGTCGGCGAGGTCGGTGATGTGCGGCACGAGGCCCCACCACTCCTGGACCACGATGACTCCAGGTCCCCGACCCGACTCGGGCACCGCGAGATAGCCCTCGCAGGTACCGCCGTTGGCCGCGAAGCTGACGTGCTCGCCCATCGATCCTCCCCATCCACGTCGATCGCTGCAGACATCCTGGTCGCGGGAGCGGCCCCAGCGTCTGCAGCGATTATGGCCTCAGAGCACCAGATGCAGGCGGAGTGCCCGTTCGAGGTCGGCCATCTCGGCGGCCGGCACCCAGCCGACCTGGCGGCCCACCCGCTCGACCGAGACGGCGCGCACCTGCTCGGCCTGCGCCTTCGAGTCGTGCGGAAGGCCCGTCGTCGCCGAGCGGAGCAGCACCTGGAAGGGGTAGACCCGGGCGATGCTGGACGTCACCGGGACGACCGTGATCAAGCCTCGGCCGCGTTCCGTGGCGGCGGTGTTCGCGCCGTCATTGCTGACGACGACCGCGGGTCGGCGCTTGTCCGCCTCGGAACCCCGCGCGGGTTCGAGATCGACCAGGCGGATCTCGCCGCGCCTCACTGGGGAGTGATCCCGTCGCCGGCAGCCGCGTCCCAGGCCGCCTGCTCACCTGTTGAGACCCACTCGTCCCAGGCATCGGCGTAGTCGGCGACCAGCGACGCGGCGACGACCTTCGCGCGCAGCTCGCGCACCGCCTCGTGGAGAGCGGCCGAGCGTGACGGGTACTGGTCGGCACGCACCGACGAGTCGAGGAACTCGACGTCCTCGTCGGGCAGGCTCACGCTCAGCTTCATCCCCGTATGCTACCAGGGTAGCAATGTTGGTACTACTCGGCGGAGTGACGGCACTCGCGCCCCTGGTCAGTCGGCGAGCGACCACGCGATGCCGTCGAGGATGTCGTGCTCGCTCACCAGCACCTCCGCCAGGCCCGTACGCGACACCACGGCCGACAGGATCAGCGCACCGGCACCGATGACGTCGACCCGGCCGGGGTGCATCACCGGGATGCCGGCGCGCTCGGCGCGCGTCATGGCGAGCAGCTGCGCGGCGAGCCGGTGGACCGAGGCTGCGGGCAGCCGGTAGTGGTGCGTCACCTCAGGTTGGTAGGACGTGAGCCCGGCGTCGATGGCGGCCAGCGTGGTCACGGAGCCGGCGAGGCCGACGAGGGTGCGGGCCGCGGCGAGCGGTACGGCCGCGGCGGCCTCGTCGATCGCCGCCTCGACGTCGGTACGGGCCGCAGCGATCTGGGCGGCCGTCGGCGGGTCCGAGACCAGGTGCCGCTCGGTCATGCGTACGCAGCCGATGTCGACCGACCGCGAGGCGTCGGGCACCGTCGTACCGTGCGAGGCCGTCGTACCGTCCGCGGACGCCGTACCGAGGACGAACTCGGTCGACCCGCCGCCGATGTCGACGACGAGATAGGGGCCCGGCGCGATCCCGTCGAGCCCGCGCGTCGCCCCCACGAACGACAGGCCGGCCTCCTCGGCACCGGGAACGACCTCGGGCTCCACCCCGATCCGGGCGAGCACCCCGCTGACGAACTCGTCTCGGTTCTGCGCGTCCCTCGACGCCGACGTCGCGACGAAGCGCACGCGCTCGGCGCCGAGGACGCGGATGCGGTCGCCGTAGCGGTCGCAGGCCGCGAAGGTGCGTTCAAGCGCGTCCGGCGCGAGCCGGCCGGTACGGTCGACGCCCGCTCCCAGGCGGACGATCTCCATCGTCCGCTCGACGTCGACCTGCGAGCCCGTGGCCAGATCCAGGTCGGCGACGAGCAGCCGGATCGAGTTCGTGCCGCAGTCGACGGCGGCGACCCTCATGCCTGCCCCGGCTGGTCGACGGTCAGCGCGTCGACGGTCAGCGCGTCGAGGGTCGCGGCGTCGACGCACGGGCCACCGGCCCACCAGGGCGGGTCCTCGGTGAGCGCGGCGAGCGCCTCGTCTCCGAGCGGGTTCACGCCGGGTCCGGCGGCGAGCGAGTGGGCCACCAGGACGTGCAGGCACTTCACCCGGTCGGGCATCCCGCCTGCGGAGACGAGGGCGATCTCGGGTACGTCGGCGACGGCCACCCGCGCTGCGACGTAGGACGCGTGCGCGGCGCGGTAGGCCGCCGCGAGCTCCGGGTCGGCCGCCAGCCGTTCGTTCATGGACCGCATCATGCCCTGCGACTCCAGCGTGCTCGTGGCACCGGTCGCCTTCGGGCAGGTGAGGTAGTACAGGGTCGGGAACGGGGTGCCGTCGTCGAGGCGAGGTGCGGTCTCGACGACGTCCGGCAGCCCGCAGGGGCACCGGTGCGCGACCGCACGTACCCCTCGCGGCAGCCGGCCGAGCTGAGCCGCGACGGCCCGCAGGTCGCGGTCGTCGGGCACGCTCAGGGCGTGCTCTCGGTCGCGGCCGGGTCGTCGGCCCCGCGCACGCTCCCCCACAGCGCGTCGTACCACGCCCGTACCGGCGGCGGAGTGTGCGGCAACGTCTGGACGAGGTTGGGCTGGTTGGGGTGGATGACCGTGAACGCGACCTCGCCGGGCATGACGTAGTGCAGCCGGCCGCGGGCCTGCGCCTCGATGTACGCGGGGTCGGCCCAGCGCGCCTTCTCCGCCTCGAGGGCGATCACCCGAGCGGCTGTCGCACGCGTCGCGGTGCGCAGGTCGCGGATCTGTGCGCGCTGGTTGTAGTACTCGCGCAGGGGCCACGCGTAGGCGACGCCGAGCATCGCGAGGACCAGGAGGAGGACGGCGGCTCGGCCGGTGATCCGGTTGCGCCGGGCCGAGTCCGGAGCCGTCGCACGCTGCGGCCGCGGCGCTGCGGCGACGTCGGCCGGCGTGGCCACCTGGGTGTCGGTCACGTCGATCACGGCCGGCACCTGCGGCCCGTCGGGACCGGCCGCGGCCAGGCCCGTGCGCGCGCCGACGCGACCGGTGGGCCCCTTCGGACGCGTCGCAGCGCGGCCCGCGGGACTGCGCGACGACGGCGTGCGGCGAGGAGCCGTCATGACGCGATCACTGCCCCATGGTCTACCCGGGGAAGCGCGGGAACGCGGAGCGACCCGCGTAACGGGCCGCATCGTCGAGCTCTTCCTCGATCCGCAGCAGCTGGTTGTACTTGGCCACCCGCTCGCTCCGGGCGGGCGCACCGGTCTTGATCTGGCCACAGTCGGTGGCCACGGCGAGGTCGGCGATCGTGGTGTCCTCGGTCTCACCGGACCGGTGGCTCATCATGCAGCGGAAGCCGGCCCGGTGCGCGAGGAAGACTGCGTCGAGAGTCTCGGTGAGCGAGCCGATCTGGTTGACCTTGACGAGCAGCGCGTTGGCCGCGTCCTCGTCGATGCCGCGCTGGATACGCTCGGGGTTGGTGACGAACAGGTCGTCACCGACCACCTGGACGCGGGCGCCCAGCGCGTTGGTCAGGTGGACCCAGCCGGCCCAGTCGTCCTCCGCGAGGGGGTCCTCCAGGGAGACCAGCGGGAAGTCAGAGACGAGGTCCTCGTAGTAGGCCGTCATCCACTCCGCAGACCGCGCGGCACCTTCGAACTGGTAGGCACCGTCCGAGTAGAACTCCGTGGCCGCAGCGTCGATGGCGAACGCGACGTCCGTGCCGGGCTGGTAGCCCGCCTTGGTCACGGCCTCGGTGATCAGGTCGAGGGCCGCCCGGTTGCTCTCCAGGCTGGGTGCGAAGCCGCCCTCGTCGCCCAGCCCGGTGCCGAGACCCTTGGCCTTCAGCACGCTCTTGAGACTGTGGTAGACCTCGGCGCCGCAGCGCAGCGCCTCCGCGAAGGTCGCCGCCCCGATCGGGGCGATCATGAACTCCTGGATGTCGACGTTGCTGTCGGCGTGTGCGCCGCCGTTGAGGATGTTCAGCATGGGTACCGGCAGGACGTGAGCGTTGGGTCCGCCGATGTAGCGGAACAGCGGGAGCCCGGCCGAGTCGGCCGCGGCGCGGGCCACGGCGAGCGAGACGCCCAGGATGGCGTTGGCGCCCAGGCGTGACTTGCCGGACGTGCCGTCGAGATCGACGAGCGCCTGGTCGACCAGCCGCTGCTCGCTCGCCTCGAAACCGAGGATCTCGGGGCCGATCTCGTCGACGACGGCCAGGACCGCCTTCTCGACACCCTTGCCGCCGTACCGCGCCGGGTCGCCGTCGCGCAGCTCGACCGCCTCGAAGGCCCCGGTGGAGGCACCCGACGGGACGGCCGCCCGGGCGATCGTGCCGTCGTCGAGGGCGACCTCGACCTCGACGGTGGGGTTGCCTCGCGAGTCGAGGATCTCGCGGGCTCCGACGGCCTCGATCGATGCCACAGCAGGCTCCTTCGGTGCTCGTACATCCGGCTGATCGTGTCAACCCTAACGGCAGCCGGGGGCTGCCTGTACGTGACCGTCCCGTGGCGATGCGCAGCGGCGCTGGGCCCATCGGTACCTCTCCGGGTCAACTGTTTGGTCAGTTCTGCGGCAGGTACCCACATCCGGGTGGCTCGACCACGTATCCAAGAGGAGCCGGCCGGAGTGCCGGACCCGTTCGGAGCCATGCCCCGGACGGCGTACCTGGATGGGGAGAAGATGAGAACTCGCAACGTTCGTCGAGTCGCAGCGGTAGGGGTGCTGGGCGTCCTGGCCTCGCTGACCGCAGTCGCCGGATCGGCAGGCTGGGCCCAGGCGGCCACGCCCGCCCCCAGCCGGACGGTCCTCACGACGACCACCCCGAGCGTCGTCCCCGGCCAGAGCGTCAAGCTCAAGGCCGTGATCAAGCCGGTGACGGGCGCAGGGCTCCCGACCGGAACGGTGACCTTCAACGAAGGCGCGACGGTGCTCGGCACGACCACGCTCGTCCTGGCCAACAACGTCGAGGTCGCGAAGCTGACGGTCAAGGGCCTGGCCTTCGGCCAGCACTCGATCACGGCGACGTACAGCGGCAGCACCGCCTACGCGACCAGCACCTCGCTCGTCGTCGTCGCCACCGTGACCAAGGCGAACTCGACGACCACGGTCACCACGACGGCTACGACCACACCGGGCGAGTACAAGTACAGCGCCACGGTCAAGATGGTGGCGCCGAGCACCGGCATCCCGACCGGTCTCGTCACCTTCGTCGTCGACGGTGGCGCACCGCAGGTCATCGCTTTGAACGCCTTCGGCAAGGCTCCGCTGACGGTGGCGTTCGTCGTGGGCAGCGTCCACACGGTGACCGCGACCTACGGCGGCAGCACCTTGGTCGCGACCAGCTTGGGCTCGCTGACCCTGACGGCCTGACGGCCTGACGGGCGAGCAACGGCCCGCCGCCGCCTCACACCTCGAGCAGCGTCCGGAGGTGGCGAGGCGGCGGCGACCCGTGCGCCAGCATCGCGTCGTGCCGCTCGCGCATCGACAGGTCCGGCCGCGCGAGCTCGAGAGCCCGCGCTACGTCTGCGACCTCGGAGTGCCCCACGTAGTAGGTGGACAGCTGCGCCGAAGTCAGCTGGGCTCGCCGCCACTTGCCGGCCGCCTCGCCCACCTCCTGGTGGCCACGACCGGTCATCAACGCCATCGCCTCCGGCTCGGTCATGCCGTGCGCATGGACGCGGACGTCGAGGATCGCGTTGATCGTCGTCCGGAGCTGCATCTTGAGCTGTTGCAGCCGAAGCGCCTCGCCCCCGAAGCCGGCGAGGGCCATGACGTCCTCCGCGTAGACGGCCCAGCCCTCGACGAACGGCCCGCTCCAGAACGCCGCGCGCACCGCGGTCGATCCGGTGAACGCGCGGGACCGGTGCAGCTGGAGCACGTGCCCGGGCATCGCCTCGTGGACGGTGAGGTTGCGGAGCAGGTGCGCGTTGTACTCGCGATAGAAGGACCGGACCCGGTCGGCCGGCCATTCGGCAGGTGTCGGGGACACCGCGAAGAACGTGGGGAGCACGGACGGCTCGAGTGGCCCGGGCGGGTCGCAGTAGGCGACAGCGACCCCGCGGTGGATCTCGGGCATCACGATGACCTCGACGAGGTCGTCCCAGCCGTCGGGGACGGACGCGATCCCCTTGCCGCGTACGAAGTCGGTCGTGTCCTGCAACGCCTGCTCGCACAGCGGCAGCACCGTCGTGTCGTCGACGTAGCCGTCGTCGGCCAGCTGGTCCAGGACCTGGCGCACGTCCCGCCCGCGTACGGTGTCGGCGATCTCGGCCTCGATCCGCATGAGGTCGCTCTCGGCGCGGACGAGCACGCTGTCGGCCGAGATCTCCGTGTCCAAGGTGTGCCACAGGCGGCCGGCATACAGCTCCGGCCCGAGCCGGGGGTCGCGGTCCGCCGTCGGCAGCCGCGACTCCAGCCAGCGCAGGTGCTCGTCCAGCGCCTCCAGGGCAGCGGTGCGGGGCGGGTCGACCTCGCCGAACAGCGCCGGCTCCCGGTCGAGCGCATCGGCCACCTGGCCCGCGACCAGGGCCCGGGTGCCCTGGAACTGGCCGATCGCCGTCTCCACGTGCACGCGGGGCATCGACGCTAGGTGGCTGCGGGCCTGCGCGAGAGCCTCCGGAACCCCGGCGAGGCGGCCGGCCACCGACCTCAGCCGGTCGCCGAGGGGCGCGAAGTCACGGGCCAGCAGCAGGTAGATCGCCGACCCCGGGTTGGCCTCCAGCGGGTCCCACGTGTGCGGGCGCACCTGTTCCAGCGTGAACAGCCGCCGGGCGAGTGCCGAGCGGAGGATCTCGCAGTCGACCCGGTTGTCCGGCGAGAGCCCGGTGTCGTCGACGGAGTCGACGGCGGCCAGCAGC
>DAIPJR010000274.1:0-2616 GCA_036770165.1 Actinomycetes bacterium
CCCAAGGAGGCCCCGATCGTGCTCGCCGCCGCCGGATCGTCCGACGACGACGCGGTCGCCCAGGTGGAGGCGGTCGCCGAGGCGCTGCGCGCCATCCGGCCGGGAGCGGTCCGTACCGGCTACCTCGCGGGGGAGGGGACACCGCTCGCCGACGCGGTCGCCGAAGCGGTGCGCAGCGGCGACCCGGTCACCGTGGCCACGTACTTGCTGAGCCCAGGGACGCTCGCCGACCGTGTCGCCGAGGTCGGTCGAGCGGCCGGCGCAGCCAAGATCACCAGCCCCCTGGGGGCCGCCCCCGAGGTGATCACGCTGATCCGCGAGCGCTGGCTCGCCGCGGCTCACGGCGCGAGTTCAGCCTGAAGTCGTGAAAGAGTGTGGGCTGCGGACCGTACGTCTGCGTGGTCAGCGTGGTCAGCGGGGACCAACAGGTGCCAGCAGGAGCCGGCCGGAGGCAGCAGGAGCCAGCAGGGATGTCGATGAACGGGAACTCCGAGTACCGGCACACCAACACAGCGATCCTGTCCGTGTCGGCCGTCGAGGCTCCGCAGATCGTCACGTCCGCCGAGCTCGACGAGCGGCTGGCCAGCACGCTGAAACGGCTCGGTCTCCGCCCCGGGCTGCTGCAGGGGCTGGCCGGCATCCACGAGCGGCGCTGGTGGGACGAGGACACCAGCTTCGCCGAGGCGGCCGCGATGGCCGGCGCCAAGGCGATCGCCGAGTCGGGCATCGACCCGTCGCGTACCGGTCTGATGATCAACACCTCCGTGAGCCGGGAGCACCTGGAGCCCTCCGCCGCGGTGGAGATCCACCACCTGCTCGGCCTGCCGACCTCGTGCCTGAACTTCGACCTGGCCAACGCGTGCCTCGGCTTCGTCAACGCCATGCACCTGGCCGGGACCATGATCGACAGCGGCCACATCGACTACGCGGTCATCGTCGACGGCGAGAGCGCCCGCTACACCCAGGAGCGCACCATCAACCGGCTCAACCGGCCTGACACCACGGTCGAGGACCTGTTCAGCGAGTTCGCCACGCTGACCCTCGGGTCGGGCGCGGCGTCGGTGGTCCTCGGCCCGGCCGACCAGCACCCGGGCGCGCACCGGCTCGTCGGCGGAGTCGCGCGGGCCGCCACCGAGCACCACGAGCTGTGCGTCGGCGACCTCGAGTCGATGCACACCGACACCAAAGGCCTGCTCGACGCCGGGCTTCGCCTCGCCGAGGACGCCTGGAAGGCCGCGCTCACCGAGCACGACTGGGCCGACATGGACTGCTACGTCCTGCACCAGGTCTCGTCGGTCCACACGAGCGCGCTGTGCGCCCGCCTCGGCATCGACCCGGACCGAGTCCCGCTGACCTTTCCCCTGCTCGGCAACATCGGGCCGGCCTCCGTACCGCTCACGCTCGCCCACCAGAGCGAGACGCTCCTGCCCGGCGACCGCATCCTGTGCATGGGCATCGGCTCCGGGCTCAACACGGCGTTCAGCGAGATCCACTGGTGAAGGCACGGCCTGCGGCCGTCCTCCCACCCGCGGGCCTGCCCGGGCTCGACCCGTCCTGGTCGCGGCTCGTCGAGGCGACCGGTACGGACGGACGGCGGCACACCTGGCACGTGCTCGACAGCTGGAACGGCCGGAGTCTTGCTGCCGCAGAGCCCGTCGGGACCCTGCTGTGCGTGCACGGCAACCCGACCTGGTCCTACCTGTGGCGCTCGGTGCTCGCTGGGGCTCCCGACGGGTGGCGCGTGGTCGCGCTCGACCACCTGGGCATGGGGTTCTCGGACCGGGTCGAGCAGCCGCAGCGGCTCGCCGACCGCGTCGCCGACCTGGCCGCGGTGGTCGACGCCCTGGGCGTCACCGGTCCCGTCGTCACCGTCGCCCACGACTGGGGCGGTGCGATCTCGCTGGGCTGGGCCGTGGCCCACCGCGACCAGCTGGCCGGCGTCGTACTGCTCAACACCGCGATCAGCCAGCCGCCCGGCTCGCCCGTCCCGGCGCTGATCGCCCTGGCCCGTACGCCCGGCGTCCTGCGCACGTCCTGCGTGGCCACCCCGGCCTTCCTCGACGGGACCCTGCGGCTGGCGCACCCCGCGCTGCCGCCCGACGTGCGGGCCGCCTTCCGGGCGCCCTACCGCGGGGCCGCGCGCCGTACCGCCATCGGCGACTTCGTCGCGGACATCCCGCTGTCGTCCACGCACCCCACGCACCCCACGCAGCCCACCCTCGACGCCATCGCCGAGGGGTTGGGGTCGCTGGCCGACATACCGGTGCTGCTGCTCTGGGGTCCGCGCGACCCGGTGTTCTCCGACCGCTACCTGCGCGACCTGGTCGAGCGGCTGCCGCAGGCCGAGGGCCACCGGTACGAGGGCGCCGGGCACCTCGTCGTCGAGGACCGCGACGTCGCCGGCGCCATCGCCACCTGGCTCCCCCGCCGCGTCGCCCCCGTCCCCGCTCCCGCCCCTGCTTCCGCGGCGGGGGACGGCGGCCGGCGCCGGGCGCTGTGGACGGCTCTCGACGAACGGGCCGAAGCAGGTGTGCGCGGAAGCGAGCCGGCCATCGTCGAGAAGGCGGGACGTACCCGCCGAGGGCCGGCCGCCGAGGGTCGGACGGTCACGTTCGA
>DAIPJR010000275.1:0-2575 GCA_036770165.1 Actinomycetes bacterium
GACCAGCCGGGACAGGCCCTGGTCCTCGGACCCGACGACCAGGACAAGGGGATCGACGGCGACCTCGAGGTCGGCGGCGTCCACCAGACCGTCGGCGCTCAGCCCCACGACGACGAAGCCGGCTCTCCGGTAGGCCTCGAGCTGGCGGGTCAGGTTGGTGACCCTGGCCACGGGTACGCGTGCGGCGGCACCCGCTGAGGCCTTCCAGGCTCCTGCCGTCATCCCAGCCGAGCGCCGGTCGGGGACGACGACGCCGTGCGCCCCGAAGGCAGCGGCGGAGCGTACGACGGCCCCGAGGTTGCGAGGGTCCGTGACGCCGTCGAGGGCGACCACGAGTGGTACCTGCCCGGCGTCGGAGGCGCGACGGACAAGATCGTCGGCGTGCGCGTAGACGTACGGCGGGACCTGCAGTCCGAGGCCCTGGTGGACGGCGCCGGACGTGATGCGGTCGAGCTCGGCCCGCGGTGACTCAAGGAGCGCCAGGCCGCGGTCGGCCGCCAGCTTGATGGCCTCGCGTACGCGGTCGTCGGCGTCGATGCGCTCCGCGACGTACAGCGCCGTCGCAGGTACCCCGGCCCGCAGCGCCTCCACCACCGCGTTGCGGCCGACGACGGTCTCGGAACCCTCCTTGCCGGGCCCCTTGCGGGGCGCCGGGCGGGTGCTGCGGGCCCCTCCCGACCGCGGCCCGCCGGACCGGGGGGCACCGGACTTCGGACCACCGGACCGAGGTGCGCCGGTCCGAGGTGCAGCCCCGCGCGGGCTGCCGGTTCGCGAGCCAGCCGACCCGCGGGGCGCGCTCCGGGTCCCGGCCGCTCGACGCGGCGCCTCACCGCTGCTGCGCGGCGCGACCCCTCGGTCGGCCCCGCGATCACGGTCATCGTCGCTCCGTCCGCCCTCCACCGCCGGCATGGTCGACAGGGGACGCGGGGTGGACGTGCGCTCAGCCGACCGGGGCGACGACGAGCGCTTGGCGGCCTTCGTGCGGTCGGTCGCGCGCGGCGTCGGGCCCTTGGGGCGCAGGCCCTTGCTCTTGGCGCCGCCGCTGCCGACCACGGCGCCCTTCTTGGAACCGGGGCTGCGCTTCGCACCCTTGCGCTGGCTGTTGCCGGGCATCAGGAATCGTCTCCGTCGTCATGGTTCGCGTGGTCGTGCGGGTGCTCGGGCGCTGGCGCCGCGACGGTCCAGCGCGGGCCGGCGGGCGTGTCCTCGACGAGGACGCCGGCCGCCTTGAGGCCGTCGCGAACGGCGTCAGCGGCCGCGAAGTCCTTGCGCTCTCGGGCCTCCCGTCGCTGCTCCAGTGCGACCCGTACGAGCGCGTCGACGACCTCGCGCAGCTCGCCGCCGCCAGCGCCAGCCGACTCCCACGGCTCGGCGAACGGGTCGAGCCCCAGCACGGACACCATCGCCAAGACCGAGCGCCCGGCCGCCAGCGCCTCCGCTCGCAGGCCAGCCGCGAGGGCGGCGTTGCCGGCCCGAACGGTGTCGTGGACCACGGCAAGCGCTTGCGGAACGGCCAGGTCGTCGTCCATCGCGGCCACGAACGCAGGCGGTACCGCCACCTCGCCCGCGGTCAGCTCGTCCCGACCCACGAGCTCGACGGCGCGCACGACGAAGCCCTCGATGCGCCGGTATCCGGCCGCCGCCTCGAGCAGCGCGTCCTCGGAGTACTCGATGTGGCTGCGGTAGTGCGCGGCGCCGAGGTAGTAGCGCAGCTCGACGGGGCGTACCCGCTGGACGACCTCGGACACCAGCAGGCTGTTGCCGAGCGACTTGCTCATCTTCTCGCCCGAGGTCGTGACCCAGGCATTGTGCAGCCAGTAGCGCGCGAAGCCGTCACCGGCCGCCGCCGACTGGGCGAGCTCGTTCTCGTGGTGCGGGAAGAGCAGGTCGATACCCCCGCCGTGGATGTCGAACGCCGGCCCCAGGTAGCGCGACGCCATGGCCGAGCACTCGAGGTGCCAGCCGGGCCGGCCCTGCCCCCACGGGGTGTCCCACGCCGGCTCGCCCGGCTTGGCGCCCTTCCACAGCGCGAAGTCCCGAGGGTCGCGCTTGCCGGGGCTCACCGAGTCGGCGGCGGCCAGCATGTCGTCGACCTTCTGCCCTGACAGGGACCCGTACGTGGGCCAGCCGCGGACGTCGAAGTAGACGTCACCGCCCGCGGCGTAGGCGTGGCCGCCGTCGATCAGTCGGTGCATCAGCGCGATCATCTCCGGTACGTGCCCGGTGGCCCTCGGCTCGTACGTCGGCCGCTGGCAGCCAAGCGTGTCGTACGCCCATGTGAAGGCCTGCTCGTTGCGCGCGGCCAGCTGCCAGAACGGGATGTCCTCGTGCCCGGCGTTGTGGATGATCTTGTCGTCGATGTCGGTGACGTTGCGGATGAACGTCACCGTGACCCCGGAGTACGCGAGCCAGCGGGTGAGGATGTCGAAGGCGACGCCAGAGCGCACGTGCCCGATGTGCGGCGGTGCCTGGACCGTCGCCCCGCACAGGTAGATCGACGCGTGCCCCTCGAGCAAGGGCTCGAAGTCGCGGACCGCCCGCGTCGCGGTGTCGTAGAGGCGCAGGTTCACCCGCC
>DAIPJR010000276.1:0-2574 GCA_036770165.1 Actinomycetes bacterium
CCCTCGCCGGCCGGCGCAACCGCATCGGGACGTTGCTCGTCCACCGGACGACGCAGACGGCCGTCGACGAAGCCCCGGTGGACCGTGCCACCAGCGGGATCGCGAGCGAGCCAACGAGTGCGACTGCCAGCGGGACCACGAGCGACGAGCCCTCGGAGCCGGCCGATGTCTGAGCCCCCCACCACCCCGGAGCGGTCAGAGCCCCTGGATCCCGAGGACGCCAAGCTGGTGACGCTGGCCAGGGCCAGCCGGGCCCGCTCCGGTGCAGCCGAGGGAGCGGCCGTGCGCGACGACACCGGGCGCACCTACACCGCCGCCACCGTCACGCTGCCGTCCCTCGCCCTGTCCGCGCTGCAGACAGCGGTGGCCATGGCCGCGTCCAGCGGTGCCGCGACCCTCGCCGCTGCAGCGGTCGTACGTGAGGACGACGGTCACCCGCTGCGCGACCCCGACGTCGCCGCGGTCCGCGACCTCGGGGGACCGTGGACGCCGATCTTCCTGGCCTCGCCGGCCGGCACCGTCCTGTCGACGACCCAGACATGACGTTCCGCTCCGGTTTCGCCTGCCTGGTGGGGCGGCCCAACGTCGGGAAGTCGACGCTCACCAACGCCCTCGTCGGCGAGAAGGTGGCGATCACGTCGTCGCGCCCGCAGACGACGCGGCACACCATCCGAGGCATCGTCAACCGGCCGGACGCCCAGCTGGTGCTCGTCGACACCCCGGGCCTGCACCGGCCACGCACGCTGCTCGGGCAACGGCTCAACGACCTGGTGCGCGAGACGCTCGCGGAGGTCGACGTCATCGGCTTCTGCGTACCCGCCGACCAGCCGATCGGCCCTGGCGACAAGTTCATCGCGGCCGAGCTCGCCGCCATCACGCGTACCCCCAAGGTGGCGATCGTGACCAAGACCGACCTGGTCCGTCGCGAGCAGCTGGCGGCCCACCTGCTGAAGGTCTCCACCCTGGGCGAGTTCGCCGAGATCGTGCCGGTCTCGGCGACCGGCGGCGACCAGGTCGAGCTGCTGGGCGACCTGTTCGTCGGCCTGCTCCCAGAAGGTCCCGAGCTCTACCCCGGGGGCGAGCTGACCGACGAGCCCGAGGCGGTCATGGTGGCCGAGCTGGTGCGCGAGGCGGCCCTCGAGGGCGTGCGCGACGAGCTGCCGCACTCCCTGGCCGTCGTGGTCGACGAGATGCTGCCGCGCGAGGGACGTCCCGCCGACCGCCCGTTGCTCGACGTACGGGTCGAGCTGTACGTCGAGCGGTCGAGCCAGAAGGCAATCATCATCGGGCGCGGCGGCGAGCGGCTGCGCCAGGTCGGTACCCAGGCGCGGGGCTCCATCGAGGCACTGCTGGGCACGCCGGTGTTCCTCGACCTGCACGTCAAGGTGGCCAAGGACTGGCAGCGCGATCCCAAGCAGCTGCGCAAGCTCGGCTTCTAGCTGTCCCACCTGGCCGAGAATGGGGCCAGTTGGCCCGTACGCCGGCCAACCAGCCCCGGTATCGGCCATGTTGGCGTGCAGAGCAGCCGCACAGCGCTGCGGATCGGCTACGCTAGTTCTCACTATGCGCGCGCTGCTCCTTCTTAGCCGCCGCGGCGAGGGCCTCTAACCGGCCGGCTCCCTCGTCGCGGTGACTCGTCGCACGTCCCGACGTTCCGCGTCGGCCGCGAAGCAGCGACCCAGAGGGAGCAGCAATGAACGACACGACCGCCCGCACGACGCATGGCAGCCCGCAGCAGCCCGGCCGCATGCCGATCCACCGCTATCCCGCGTTCACGCCGATCGACCTGCCCGACCGCACCTGGCCGACCAAGGTCGCCACGCGAGCCCCGCTGTGGTGCAGCGTCGACCTCCGTGACGGCAACCAGGCCCTGATCGACCCCATGACGCCGGGCCGCAAGCGCAAGATGTTCGACCTGCTGGTCCGCCTGGGCTACAAGGAGATCGAGGTCGGCTTCCCGTCGGCGTCGCAGACCGACTTCGACTTCGTCCGCCAGCTGGTGGAGGAGGACCTCGTCCCCGACGACGTGACGATCCAGGTCCTGACGCAGGCCCGCGACCACCTGATCGAGCGCACGTACGAGTCGATCCGTGGGGCCCGCTCGGCGATCGTGCACCTGTACAACTCGACGTCCACGCTCCAGCGGCGCGTGGTGTTCGGGCTGGACCGCGAGGGCATCACCGCCATCGCGGTCGACGCCGCCAAGCTGTGCCGCAAGCTGGTCGACACCGTGCCCGAGACGGAGATCCGGTTCGAGTACTCGCCCGAGTCCTACACCGGCACCGAGCTCGACTACGCCGTCGAGGTCTGCAATGCCGTCAACGACGTGTGGCGGCCCTCGCCAGACCGCAAGACGGTCATCAACCTGCCCGCCACGGTCGAGATGGCCTCACCCAACGTCTACGCCGACTCGATCGAGTGGATGCACCGGCACCTGGCCTACCGCGACGACGTCATCTTGTCGCTGCACCCGCACAACGACCGGGGTACGGCCGTGGCCGCGGCCGAGCTCGGCTACCTGGCCGGCGCCGACCGCATCGAGGGCTGCCTGTTCGGCAACGGCGAGCGCACCGG
>DAIPJR010000003.1:0-18073 GCA_036770165.1 Actinomycetes bacterium
GGCCCGAAGCAGCAGCATCATCGCCTCGGCGGCGGCCGTGCCCTCGTCGAGGAGGCTGGCGCCTGCGGTCGGCAGGCCGGTGAGGTCGGACACCATCGTCTGGAAGTTCAGCAGCGCCTCGAGCCGGCCCTGGCTGATCTCGGCCTGGTAGGGCGTGTAGGCGGTGTACCAGCCGGGGTTCTCCAGCACCTTCCGCAGCACCACCGGTGGGGTGAACGTGCCCGAGTAACCGAGCCCGATCATCTGCACCATGGGGATGTTGCGGGCGGCCAGCGCGCGCAGCTCGGCGAGGACCTCCTGCTCGGTGCGTCCCGCCGGCAGCGCGAGCAGGCCGGGTGCGCGGATCTGCGCCGGGACCGCCTCGTCGATGAGCTCGTCCAGCCCCGGACGGCCGACGAGGGCGACCATCTTGGCCCGCTCGTCGGCCGAGGGGCCGATGTGCCGGGTGGTGAAGGGCGCCGACGCTTCGAGCTGGGTCAGGCTGGGCGGGTTGGGCAGGCTGGTCATTGGCGGGCCTCCGACGGATCGTCAGCCGGGACCCTTCAGAGCGGCTTGCAGCCGACCCTCAGGTCCCCGACGGTGGGGCCTCCCCCTCTGTCACCGCTGCCGCTCGAAGCCCGAGCCGACGCACCGCTTCAGAGTTGCCTCGCCCGCACGGTCCTTGCGCCTGAGAGGTTCCGGGGAGGATTGCCCCTTCGGCGCCCCTAGCCTCCGACGTCAACGACCGACGGCGACCGGAGCTCTCCCATGTGGGTTCACCAGCGGGACGATCCTAACCCGCGACGCGGCCTGCCCTGCGCGCGGCCAGCTCGTCGCTCGGGTGGGCCGTGCCAGCGGGCTCGCCAGCCTCGGCCACGGCGTCGGCCCGCTCGCTCGGCAGCTCGGCCAACGAGCCCTCGACCTCGCGCCAGACGCGGCCGACCGCGATGCCGAAGACCCCCTGGCCGCCCTGCACCAGGTCGACCACCTCGTCGGCGGACGTGCACTCGTAGACGCTCGCGCCGTCGCTCATCAACGTGATGCCGGCCATGTCGTGGATCCCGCGGTCGCGCAGGAACTGCACCGCGGTACGGATCTGCTGCAGCGAGACGCCGGTGTCGAGCAACCGCTTGACCACCTTGAGGACGAGCACGTCGCGGAACCCGTACAGCCGCTGGGTGCCGGAACCGGTCGCCGGTCGCACGCTCGGCTCGACCAGACCGGTACGGGCCCAGTAGTCGAGCTGGCGGTAGGTGATGCCGGCGGCCGCGCAGGCCACCGGCCCGCGGTAACCGATGTCGTCCGGGTGCGCGTCGACCACGTCGTCGAACAGCAGACCCTGCTCACCAGCGCGGTGCAGCCCCTCGGCACGTCGCGCCGCAGCTGCCTCGGCAGGGTCGCGCGTGCCGCTGTTGTCGCCGTTGCTCACGCCGGTCTCCGCTCGCTCGAACCATCCTCCACCGAGCGATACCTGAACTTCACCGGTGGAGTTACAGCGGTTTGCCTGACCCATGGACGCTAGGACCAGCGTCGAGCCGGGTCAACGAGCGCCCTCTCGACACGCCGGGGGCAATGTCTCTATCTCTAGTAGAGACTTCGCCACCCTGACGCTCACGTCGAGTCTGCCTGAGCGTGGCGAGCGGCCCTAGGACTCCGGACGGTCCTCGCCCGGCTGGGCGCCGAAGTCCTCTGGCGAGATCTGGTCGAGGAACTCGATGAACTTCTCGACCTCGTCCTCCTGCTCGTCCGGGATCACGATCCCGGCCTCCTCGAGGACGTCGTCGGCGCCGAAGATCGGCGTCCCCGTGCGAAGGGCGAGCGCGATCGCGTCGGACGGGCGGGCGCTCACCTCGACGCCGGAGGTGAAGACCAGCTGGGCGTAGAACACACCGTCGCGCAGCTCGGTGATGCGGATCTGGCTGAGCTCGACCTGCAGGGCCTGCAGGAGGTCGCGCATGAGGTCGTGAGTCATCGGGCGGGCCGGCACGACGCCCTGCTGCGCGAAGGCGATCGCGGTGGCCTCGACGGCACCGATCCAGATCGGCAGGTAACGCTCTCCACCGATCTCGCGCAAGAGCACGATGGGCTGGTTCGAGGGCATCTCGACCCGGACTCCGACTACGTCGAGTGGCTGCACGTGCCCACCCTACCCATCGCGTTCAGCGGCGGCCTGCCACCGATGTTCAGCGGCGACCGGCGGTGGCCAGTCCCGCCTTGACGAGCGCAGCATGCAGGCGGACCGACAGCGCCGAGAGCTCGCCGACCACTTCGTCGGCACGGGCCTTGGCGTCAGGGTTGCGCTGGTTGTGCAGCGGCGCGACGACCTGCTCGACCAGGCCGACCTCGCGGTCGGCGGCCGACTTGAACGCACGCAGATGCCGTGGCTCGAGACCGAAGACGCTCATCTCGGCGACCGCCTTGGCGATCACCAGCGCATTGCCGTCGTAGTGCGTGGCGCCGGGCCGCGTACCGATCAGGCCGTAGCTCTCCAGCTGGCCGAGCTGGGCCTCGTCGATGCCGGCCGCCTCGACCAGCTCGGCCCGCGACAGCCGCAGCTCCGAGCCGTCGCGGCTGAACGACTCGGCCGTCGGGAACCCGTCGGACGCAACGATGGTCATGGGGACCCGCGGACCCGCGCCCGGCCCCTCGGGCGGCTCGAGCCCGCGGTCCATGGCGTCCAGGTGGTCCTTGATCACCCGCAGCGGCAGGTAGCGGTCGCGCTGCGCGGCGAGCACGTAGCGCAGCCGGGCGATCTCCTCCGGTCCGAACTTGCGGTAGCCCGAGGAGGTGCGCTGCGGCTCCACGAGCCCCTCCGACTCCAGGAACCTGATCTTGGAGATCGTGACGTCGGGGAACTCCGGCCGCAGCCTGGCGAGGACCTCGCCGATGCTCAGGTGGGCACGGGCGGGAACAGCAGAGCTCACGAACGCCCACCCCCGCCTGCGGTGGCGACGAGGTAGATCAGGCGGTACTTGCCGATCTGGACCTCGTCACCACCGGAGAGGTCGACCTCGTCGATGCGCTGCCGGTTGACGTAGGTGCCGTTCAGGCTGCCGACGTCCTTGACCAGGTAGCCACGTCCGGTGCGGACGAACTGCGCGTGCCGACGCGACACGGTCACGTCGTCGAGGAAGATGTCGCTCTCTGGGTGCCGTCCGGCCGTCACGAGATCGACGTCGAGGGTGAACCGGCTGCCCGCGTTGGGGCCCCGGCGGACGACGAGGAGCGCGCTGCCGGCCGGAAGGGCGTCGACGACCGCCTGGTCGGGGTCGGTCACCGGCAGGTCGGGCACCTCCACGTCTGCGCCGCCCGGCACGCCGATCGACAGCGTCGAGGTCAGCTCGGACGCCGACTCCGGCTCGGAGGTGGCTCCTTCGTCGCTCGTCAATACAGGCACCCTTCTCGCAGACCTGAACTCTCGACCGAAACTCGACAGTCGAGCACGTTCTACGACAGTAGGTGTGCGTACGCGGGGGGTCAACCGGATCCGGCGGTTCGCCCAGTCTCAGCCTCCGATCGAGGCTGAGACGGATCTAGGACGCCTGGGTCAGTGCGGTGTAGCCGGCCGCGTCCAGCAAGGCGTCCACGGCGGCCGGGTCGGACGGGCGTACCTCGACCATCCAGCCCTCGCCGTAGGGGTCGGAGTTGACCAGCTCGGGGTTGGTGTCGAGCGCCGGGTTGCGCGCCACGACGACGCCGCTGACCGGGGCGTAGACGTCGCTCACGCTCTTGGTCGACTCGACCTCTCCGCAGGTCTGGCCCGCCACCAGCTCGAGCCCCTCGCCGGGAAGCGAGACGTACACGATGTCGCCCAGGGCTTCCTGCGCGAAGTCGGTGATGCCGAAGCGCACGCTGCCCTCGGAGTCGGGGGCGGTGACCCACTCGTGCTCGGCGGTGTACTTCAGCTGGCCGGGGGTGTCGCTCACGCGGATCATCCGTTCTGTCGGCCTGAGATTGTCGGGTGCTGATCTTCGAGTACGAGCCTGGGCGCAGGACCTCGGGCAGGAGCTACGGGGTCGCGGCGGGCCGAGCGTACTGAGGCGTCGAAGCCGGCCGCAAGGCGCCCACCGTCTCGCTGCTGCCCTCGACGATCGTGGCAGCTCCCCCGAGGCCACCCACGGTCTCGACCACACCCCCGGGGATGCGGAGCGCCGAGGACATGGTGCGTGGGTCGCCGATGGCCACCAGGGTGTACGGAGCCCGCAGGGTGCTGCCGTCGACGACCAGCGAACCCGGGGCGCCGTCGAGGAACGACGTCGAGGCGACGATGCGTACGGATCCGATCTGCAACGCCTCCGCGCCCGCATCGCGCAGCTCCTCGACCACGTCGAGCATCGTGCCGGCATCGACCTTGCCCTGGGCGTCCGTCACGGTCACGACGATCCCGGGCCCGACCGCCGCGACCGTGCCGGTGAGGATGCCGAGGGTGTCGACCCGGCTCCTGGCCGCAACGAGCGCGGTGTCGGTCTGGTCGGTGCCCGAGGTGAGCTGGTCCTTCGTGGCCTGGAGGTCACGCTCCTCTGCGGCCACCCGCTCGTTGCGCGCGGTGAGGTCGTCGAGGATGCCCACTAGGTCGGCCTCGCGAGCCGTCGACAGCCCGTCGAACTGGGCGTTGCTGCGCACCTGCAGCGCCGCGCCCAGCCCGAGCAGCACGAAGAGCACGGCGATCGCCGCCTGGGCCCGCGTCCGCCGCGGGCGGAGGGCGACAGCCAGCCGGTGCCAGGCGGCCGGGCGGCCACCGGTCGCGGTCGGGGCAGGCATCGGTCAGGCCCCGAACAGCTGGCGGCGGATCGAGGCGGCGTTGGAGAAGATCCGGACCGCCAGGACGACGACGACCCCGGTCGACAGCTGCGAACCGACCCCGAGCTGGTCGCCGAGGAACACGATCAGGGCCGCGACCAGCACGTTCGACACGAACGAGATCACGAACACCTTGTCGTCGAAGATGCCCTCGAGGGTGGCGCGCACCGCTCCGAAGACGGCGTCGAGGGCCGCGACCACCGCGATCGGCAGGTACGGCTGCAACCAGATCGGCACGACCGGGTGCAGGAACAGCCCGAGCGCGATGCCCACGACGAGCCCGAGCAGTGCGATCACGGTGACCCCTGACCCTGCGTGCCGGCCACCCGCCGGGCATAGCGCAGCTCGATCGTCGGAGCGGCTGGCAGGGCGACCGATGCGGCTCCCTGGACCACGTACCGGACCCCGTACGTCTGCTGCAGGGTACGGAGGCCGCCGCCGGCCGGACCGGCGGTGAACGCCGCCTGGATCGTCTTCGGGTCGCCGATGGCGAGGACGACGTACGGCCGGGTCAGCGGACGGTAGTCGACGAGGATCGCGTCGCCGGCCGACCGGATCGCCGACAGCGACGTGAGGCGCTGACCGTTGATCGAGACGGCCTCGGCCCCGGCGGCCCACAGACCGTTGACGACCATCTGCAGGTCGGTGTCGAGGACCCGCCCGAGCGCCGGGTCGCCAGCCGCGCCTGGTCCGAGGGTGACGGCGTCGTCGAGCGTGATCCGGAGTCCCGGCCCGATGACGGGCAGCTGCGCTGCACCGAGCTCGAGGCGGCCGAGCTGCTGGTCGAGCAGCTGCCCGGCAGCGGTCGCCCCGAGCGCTGCCGACTTGAGCCGGTCGACGTCGGCCTGCAGCGCCGCCGCCTGCCTCGTCACCGCGTCGTACCTCTTGGTCTGGGCCTGGATGCGGGCGATCAGGTCGAGGCGCCGCTGGGCCACCGCAGGTCGCGACGCGTCGGCCTGGACGATCGCCGCAGCGAGCAGCAGGCCCACGAGCGCGAGGGAGAGCCCTGCACCGAGCCGCCGGCGCCGGCGCGACGGGCTGGCGTCGGAGGGGTCCACCTCGTCGCTGCGGCGCGCCGCCACGGCCGCGTAGCCGGGGTCGAGCGCCTCGTCCCAGATCTGGGCGAGCAGCTGCGGGACGGCGTCGACCCGCGAGCGGGTCTGAGCAGCGGCCGGCACGACCTCAGACTAACGACAGGTCCTAGCGCCCTGCCTTGTCGACGACGTCCGTCCACTCGTCGAGCAGGGCCGTCGCCAACGCCTCCGTGCGCGCCTCCGCCCACAGCCGGGTGATCGCCTCGCCCGGGTCGGGCAGCACCAGGCCCCAGCTCCCGTCGTCCTCGACCACGCGAACGCCGTCCACGGTGTCGACCTCGCGGTCGCCGGCCGACTCCAGCACCGCGCGCATGACCTGTCCCTTGTGCGCCCAGGGGGTCGGCACCTCCCGCCGCAGGACGTGGGCCTGGGGGATCCGACCGTCGATCTGGCTCAACGTCAGCTGGGTCCGCGCGACGAGGCCCAGCAGCCGTACGAAGGCCGCGAAGGGATCGACCGCGGGACCGAGCTCGGGCACCACGAAGCCACCACGACCGTTGCCGCCGAGGACGAGACCCGGCATCGCGGCCACGCGGGCCAGGTCGTCGGCGGACGTGGCGGTCCACAGCACCTCGACGCCGTGGAAGCGGCAGACCTGCTCGGCGACCCGCGTCGTCGTGACCGGAAGGGCCACGCTGCCGCCGCCGCGCTCGGCCGCGACGAGGTCGAGGAACACCAGCAGTGCGCGGTCGTCGCTGATCGGTCGCCCGGTGTTGTCGACGATGGACAGCCGTTCCCCGATCGGGTCGAAGCGGACCCCGAACGCGGCCTTCGACGACGCGACGAGCTCGCCGAGGCGGCGCAGGCCCGAGGCGCGGTCCCCCTGCAGCTCCGTCGGCCGGTTGTCGTCGAGCCGGTTGTTGACGGTCAGGACCTCGATCGGCAGTCGCGCGAGGAGCGACGGGATCACCAGCGAGGCGACGCCGTCGGCGGCATCGATCACCACCTTCAGGTGTGCGGTCTCCAGCGCGGTCGTGTCGATGGACGCGCGCAGCTCCTGGACGTAGCTCTCCACCGCCCTCGGCGGGAACGAGAGGTCACCGATCTCGCCGGGGAACGCCCGGCGGAAGTCCTGCCTCTGGTAGATCCGCTCCAGCTTGCGGATGGCCGTCGGCGACAGGTCCGCGCCGGCCTCGTCGAGGAAGACGATGTCGACGCTGTCTGGGACTCCTCGGGTCGTGCGAAGCATGATCCCGCCGGCCGCGCCGGCCCGCGAGGTCTCCATCCGCGTCACCGGCGGTGGCGACGTCTCCAGGTCCCTGACGTTGAGTGCGCTCGAGGTGAGAGCAGCGATCACCGCCCGCTTGTACGCGCGCGCCGCCCGCGAGTGGTCGCGCGAGGTGACGACGGTCGCACCCTTCTGGAGCGTCGTCGCGTAGGCGGAGGTGAGGCGTACGACCAGTTCGGGGGTGATCTCCACGTTGATGATGCCCGAGACCCCTCGGACCCCGAACACGCTGCGCTGGCCTCGGGACTCCCAGATCACCGACGAGTGGATGACCGCCCCGGCCTCGATGGTCTTGAACGGGAACACCTTGACCGAGGCCGAGATGATCGCCTCCTCCTCGACCACGCACTCGTCCCCGAGCACCGCCCCTTCCTCGATGCGCGCCGCCCGCATGATGTCGGTGTTCTTGCCGACCACGCAGCCGCGGAGGTTGGCCAGAGGGCCGATGAACACGTTGTCGTGAACGACCGCCCGGTGCAGGAAGGCTCCGCTTCGTACGACGACGTTGCTGCCGAGCACGGTGTACTCGCGCAGCTCCGCGCCGGACTCCACCTTGGCGTAGTCGCCGATGTAGAGCGGGCCCCGCAGGACCGCTTCCGGGTCCACGTCGGCACCCTCGGCGACCCAGACGCCCGGCGACATCTCGAAGCCGTCGATGTCGACGTCGACGCGTCCCTCGAGGACGTCGGCCTGAGCCTTGTGGTAGCTCTCGAGCGTGCCGACGTCCTCCCAGTAGCCGTCGGCCACGTACCCGAACACCGCTCGGCCTTCCTCGATCAGCCGCGGGAAGACGTCAGCCGACCAGTCGACCGGCTCACCCGCCGCGACGTAGTCGAAGACCTCGGGCTCCATGACGTAGATACCGGTGTTGACCGTGTCGCTGAAGACCTGTCCCCAGGTCGGCTTCTCGAGGAACCGCTCCACGCGGCCCTCCTCGTCGAGGATGGTGATCCCGAACTCGAGCGGGTCGGGCACGCGGGTGAGGCAGACGGTCACCAGCGCCTTCTTCTCCTTGTGGAACGCGACGAGCGCGGTGAGGTCGATGTCGGTGAGGGCGTCGCCGCTGATGACGAGGAAGGTGTCGTCGGCAAGGGCGGCCTCCGCGTTCTTGACGCTTCCTGCCGTGCCGAGCGGCTCCTCCTCCGTGGCGTACTGCAGCTGCATGCCGAGCTCTTCGCCGTCGCCGAAGTAGTTGCGCACCAACGACGCGAGGAACTGCACGGTGACGACGACCTCGGTGAAGCCGTGCTTGCGGAGCAGCCGCAGCACGTGCTCCATGATCGGGCGGTTGACGACGGGGAGCAGTGGCTTCGGCATGCTCGCGGTCATCGGTCGCAGCCGGGTGCCCTCGCCGCCGGCCATGACGACGGCCTTCATCGCTCCACCATGCTCATCAAGCCTCCTGGGTCCGCCGATCGCCGGGACCGAGCCGATCGACCATCACGATGGCGCGAACCTGCTGCAGGTAGAGAGCGCCCGCCCACCAGTACAGACCTGTACCCCAGATGGCGAACGCCCAACCGAGGACGCGGGCGACGAGCGCCGGCGTGCCCGTCCCGTCGCCGAGCAGGAGCAGCGGGAAGGCGTACAGCAGGTTGAAGGTCGCGGCCTTGCCGAGGTAGTGCACGTCGAGCGGTCCGCGCCCGTGCCGCCGAAGGACCGGGAGCGTCAGCGCGAGGATCGCGTCGCGCCCGGCGAGGAGGACGACCAGCCACCACGGCACGATGCCGCGCAGGCCGAGCCCGAGCAGCGTCGCGAAGATGTAGAGCCGGTCGGCCAGCGGGTCGAGGAGCTGACCGACGCGGGAGATCTGGTTCCACCGCCTGGCGATCCAGCCGTCGAGGTAGTCGGTGATGCCGCTGGCCATGAGCAGGAGCACGGCCAGACCGTCGGCCTTCGGTCCGAGGATCAGCCAGAGGAACACCGGAACGCCCAGCAGCCGGAGCATCGACAGGGCGTTGGGGACCGTGGCGACCCGGTCGGTCTGCACCTGGGTCTCCTGGACGTCCACGCCCACCTCCCGGGGGTCGTCCGAGGCCATCGACCGGCGACCCGGGTCCGACACTACCGCCCGGTAGCAAACGCCAGGGGCCCGGCGGGGCATGATCGGACGATGGTCGACGTGCCGCCCCCCGGGTCCCCCGGCGCATACCTGCTCGACAACCGGCAGGCCGAGGCGGGCCAGCGGTTCGACGCGCTGTCCTCGATCTTCGACCCGTGGACGTTCCGGCACCTCGACGACCTCGGGATCCAGCCCGGCTGGCGCTGCTGGGAGGTCGGCGCAGGTGGCCCGTCCGTCCCTGCCTGGCTCGGCGGACGCGTCGGTCCGAGCGGGAGGGTCCTGGCCACCGACATCGACCTCTCCTGGCTGGCGCCCTCCGGCGACCCCCGTGAGCTGCCGTACGAGGTCCGCGTCCATGACGTCGGTCACGACGCCGCGCCTGCCGAGGCCTTCGACCTGGTTCATGCGCGGCTGGTCCTGGTCCACCTCCCTGACCGTGACCGGGCGCTCGAGACGATGGTCGGCTGCCTGAAGCCCGGCGGCTGGTTGCTCGTCGAGGACGCCGATCCGGCCCTTCAGCCGCTCGTGTGCCCCGACGAGACCGGTCCGGAGCAGGCGCTGGCCAACCGGATCAAGACCGGCTTCCGAGACCTGCTCGCCGAACGCGGGGTCGACCTCGCCTACGGCCGTACGCTCCCCCGCCACCTGCGCGCCGCCGGCCTCGTGGGCGTCGAGGCGGAAGCGTACTTCCCGGTCACCTCGCCCGCCTGCAACGCCTTGGAGGCTGCCACGGTCGAGCAGCTTCGTACCCGGCTGGTGGCGGCTGGGCTCGCGACCGACGAGGAGATCGACCGGCACCTGGCCAGTGTCTTCGCCGGGCGCCTGGATCTCGCGACCTCACCGCTCGTCTCGGCCTGGGGCCAGCGGCCCGGCTAAGCCTCCCCCCGTCGTCGTGCCCGTTGTACGTTGGGGCCACGGGACCCGTCGCGAGTCAGCAGGAGGCGCTGTGGAGGTCAAGGAGCTCGGACATCTGGTGCTCTACGTCCGAGACCTGCCCAGGTCCGTGCGCTTCTACCGGGACGTGCTCGGGTGGCGGCCCATCTTCGGCGGCGGCGACGCCCCGATGCCGTCCCCTGCGGCCGCCTTCTCGGCGCCGTCCAACCGGACGCACCACGAGCTGCTGCTCATCGAGGTCGGGCCGGACGCCGCAGCGGTCCCTGAGGGCAGGCGCGTGGGCCTCTACCACTTCGGGCTCAAGGTCGGCGACAGCGACGACGAGCTCCGCGCCGCGCTCGCGACCTTGAAGGCGAACGATGTCACCGTCCTCGGCGCGAGCGACCACACGGTGACCCACAGCCTGTACATCGCGGACCCCGACGGAAACGAGATCGAGCTCTACATCGACGTCCCCGGCGTCGACTGGAAGAACGACCCGGCGCTGATCGCTGCCCCGATCAAGCCGCTCGTCCTCTGATCGCAGGTCAGCCGGTCATGACGGCGCGACCAGGTCGCCGAACGCGCGCCAGAGTCCAGCACTGAAGGTGCGGGTCAGGTGGGTGTCGTCGCGATAGGTGATCACCCCGGTCGACGTGACGACAGGGCAGATCTCCCGCGGGCAGATGAGGCCGGTCGGATCGACGATGCGCACGGCCGGCAGGTTCGCGGTCGCGGCGAGCTCCGCCTCCGTGAGCTGCTGGTCGCCGTGCGCCTGCCGGCCGGTCGAGAACGAGCAGGCCTGCGGGTCGTCCAGGTGGGCTGACAGGCAGTCGGGGACATCGCGTCCCGGCCACGGGGTGTCGCGCAGGAGGACGATCCGCTTGGCGAGGCTCAGCATCCCGGTCACGGATCGGCGGGTGCCCGTGGTCCAGAGCGAAGAGACTGCGGCGCTGGAGGCGATGTTGCCTGACCCGTCCAGGACCTCGTCCTGCTGGTAGCTCTTGCTCCGGGCGACGACGACCAGGTCGATGCGCGGCAACGCGCTGAGCCGGCGCATGACCGCTGCCCGCCAGGTCGAGCAGGCGCGGTACCGCGCACGGTAGGACGCGAGCCACAGGTTGACGTCGGTCATGGGGCAGGCGCTCTTGGCCCAGAACCACAGCTGCCAGCCGCGCTGCTTCGCCAGCTGGTCCATCGCCGGCAGCCACTGTGCGGCATGCGAGTCGCCGACCAGCACGACGACGGTCCGGCCGTTCGGGGCGCCGAAACGACAGGCGGCCGGGGCGAAGTCCTGGACGAAGCCCGCGAAGCAGGCCGTCACCGGCCAGGCGTCCGCCCGTGCCTGCGCGGGCGTCATGGAGGCGACAAGGCGTGGGTTGGTTGCTGCTGCGGTCGGTGTCACTCCTGGCGTCGGAGCCGTGATCGCCGGCGGCTGCTGCCCCGAGGTCCCGCTCGGCGCGCGGACGGCGACACCTCGTTGGACGGGCGGCTGCAGCGCCAACGAGGCACCGAGCACGGACACCGCCGTGAGGACGGCACCGAAGACCAGCGTGCGCTCCCGGCGCGCAGCGAGCCACGATGAGCGCCGCGCAGGATCCTCGACGAGCCGGTGGCTGAGGGCGGCCAGCGCGAACGAGAGCAGCACCGCCACCAGCACGTACCCGGAGGGCGTGGCAGGCGTGCCGCCCTCGGGGTCGCTGGCACCGCCCGAGGCTCCCGAGGCAATGACGCCGGCAAGGATGAGCAAGGGCCAGTGCCAGAGGTACCACCCGTACGAGATCCGCCCGACGTAGACGAGGGCGGGCAGCCCGAGCACCCCCGCTGCGCCGAAGCCACGGGTGCGCGCCCCGGCCGCGAGCACGAGAAAGGCCCCCAAGACCGGTACGGCCGCGGCCGAGCCGGGGAAGGGCGTCGTCCGGCTCATCGTGAACGCCGAGTACAGGATCAGGGCGAGGCCGGTCCAGCCCATCAGGCCGGCCACGACCAGCGGCGCCTTGCGCACGTGATGGATCCCCAGGGCAAGCGCCGCGCCGGCGGCCAGCTCCCAGGCCCGCGTGTGCAGACCGAAGTAGGCCCACGGCCCTGCCGTCGAGGTCAGGACGACGGAGGCGAGCAGCGAGGCCGTGAACACGACGGCGAGCGCCATGCCGAGGCGGCGCCGGAACGGCACCGCCCGGACGGACGCCGTCCGAGCCACCGCCAGGATGATCAACGGCCAGACGACGTAGAACTGCTCCTCGACGCCGAGCGACCAGTAGTGCAGGACCGGGCTCTGATCGGTACTGGCCATGTACTGGGTCGACTCGGCCGCGAACCGCCAGTTGGACACCCACAGTGCGGCCGACCGGATGTCGTCGCCGACGCTGGCCCTGGCCAGCGGGGGCAAGATCACCGCGCAGGCGACCGCGGTGGCGACCAGGACCAGGGCTGACAGCGGGAGCAGTCGACGGATCCGGCGCGCGTAGAACCCGGTCAGCGAGAGGGCGCCGGTGCGTTCGAGCTCGTCCACGAGGAGGCCGGTGATCAGGAAGCCCGAGATGACGAAGAACACGTCGACACCGATGAACCCGCCGGGGATCCAGCTGATGCCGGCATGGAAGGCGACGACCAGCACCACGGCTACGGCGCGCAGCCCGTCGACGTCGCGTCGATAGCCCGAGCCTCCGGAGGAGGACGGTCGGGCGTGGGCCCCTCGCGCGCGCACCGTCGGTCGGGTCGCCTTGGCGACGCTGGTCACGACTATCGACAGTACAGGCCACCCAGGTGCGGAACCCTGACGCCACCTCGGCTCGATCGCGTGGATCAGCACGGTCCCCGTTGCCTCACTTGCTGGTCGACCGATGCCGATACCACCCACGTGCACAAGGAGCGGCGAGCTTCGTGGGCAGGGCGACCCAGGGTCGCTCTGCTGGTGCGCGTCGCCTACCTGGTGATCCCCCTCGTCGGCGCGGTGCTCGCGTCCGCGCTGCTCGTGCGCGTCCAGCCCCTGACGGACGGGTCCATGGTCGTCCGCTGGCTGGTGGTGCTGACGGCCTCGACCGTGGTCCTCGTGGTCACCCACCGGCTTCTGGCGCGGCTGCTCCCGCTGGCGGCCTTGCTCGAGCTGTCCATCGAGTTCCCTGGGCCGGCCCCATCCCGCTACGCCGTGGCCCGTGATGCCGGGAACCCGGCCAAGCTGAAAGAGATTGTCGCGAGGGCACAGCGCGGCGATCGACTGGTCAACCTCAAGGACGCCGAGGCCGCCCGCGACATCCTGGCCCTTGTCGCCGCCCTGGGATCGCACGACGCCCAGACCCGCGGCCACTCCGAACGGGTCCGCGTGTTCACCGATCTGATCGCCGAGCAGCTTCGCATCACCGGACCCGGCCGCAGCCAGTTGCGCTGGGCCGCTCTGCTGCACGACGTCGGCAAGCTGGGCGTGCCCTCTGTCGTGCTCAACAAGACCGAGACGCTGAACGAGTCCGACTGGACGTTCCTTCGAGGGCACCCCTCAGCTGGCGCTCGGATCGCCCAGCCGCTCAACGACTGGCTGGGGCCGTGGACAGACACCATCGCCCAGCACCACGAGAAGTACGACGGCACGGGCTATCCGCACGGGCTGGCCGGGGAGCAGATCTGTCTGGGCGCGCGGATCGTCGCAGTCGCCGACGCGTTCGACGTGATGACAGCAGCCCGTTCGTACCGCAAGCCGATCGGACGAGCGGCGGCCCTTCGCGAGCTGGCCGACTGCTCCGGCAGCCACTTCGACCCGCACGTGGTGCGGGCGATGCTCGCTGTCTCCACCCCACGCTTGAGGGTCGCCATGGGTCCTATCAGCTGGCTCGGGGCAGCCCCCTTCCTCGCCGCCACCCAGGGAGCAGCAGCAGTCGCTGCTCAAGCCACCGCCGGCGTCCTCGTCGCTGGAACCGTGGTCGTGGTCGGGCCGGCCGCCTCGGCGAGCCCATCAGCCGTCCCCGGCCTTTCCGGGACCAGTGACCCAGCACCCCAAGGAACGCACAGCGCCGCCACTACGGCCGCCGGGACGGCCGCGAGTGCTTCACCCGTCACGACCCCCACCGCATCCCCCACGACCTCGACGTCCCCGTCGGGCAAGCCCACGGCCCCACCCGGCAAGCCGACGACCAGACCAACGCCCAGACCAACGACCAAGGCGAGCGGGAAGCCGACAGCCAAGCCCACTCACCAGGGGAACGGGAAGCCCACCCCGACCCCGAAGGTCAAGACGAACGCGACCTCGAAGCGTCCGAAGGCCTAGGCCGGCAGTGGGGCGGATGCCGCGAGCAGGCGCGCCGGGCGGCCGGACCTGGGGCTTGGCTCGTGTCGTTCGGGTGACCGTGTCCACCGGCCTGGTCCTCGCGGTCGTCACCGTGGCGGTGCTTGCCCTCGTCCAACCGAGGGGAGCCGGCTCAGCGACCGCCTCCGCACTGCCGTCGGGGCCCTTGCTTCCGGCGGACTCGCTGGCCATCGGCGCCTGCCTGGAGATGAAGCCAGGCTCGGATGTCGTCCAACCGGCGTACCCGGCCCGTGACTGCAACGTCGCCCACGATGCGGAAGTGTTCGCCGACGGGATTCTCCCGGCCGGAGCGTTTCCCGGAAAGCTGGGGATGTCCGAGCTGGTGCGGGCCCGATGTGCCGCCGACCGTGCTGGCTACGTCTGGCCTGGGGCCGCGGCCATGACGACCTGGTTCACCTACCCGACGGCGGCGATGTGGAGCAGCGGTCATCGCGAGTACTCCTGCGTCGCCGTCTCGAGCACCGGTGACTTCGCGGGCGACATGTCTCGGTCCGGCTGAGGAACCTAGGGCGAGCGTCAGCGTCCGTCACCGTGGCTGGCAGGGCGCCACGAGACGAGGAAGGTCAACGCATAGCCGGCGCTCGCGACGGCGATGATCGCGAAGCTCGGCGGCACCTTCGGCAGCAGGTAGCTCGCGACGAGCCCGACCACCATGGCGACCACCGACAGCGCCGAAGCCAGTCCCAGGGCGACGTACGGGCGGTGCGTGAGCCGTACGGCCGCGCCGGCCGGGGCCGCGAGCAGCCCGAGCAGCAGGAGCGCCCCGACCGCCTGCGTCGCCTCCGCAGCGATCGCTCCGACCAGGACGAGGAAGCCGACACCGAGTGCGCGAACAGGGACACCACGAGCCGCCGCGACCGCCTCGTCCAGGCTGGCGAACAGCAACGGCCGCACGATGGCCAGCACCACGAGCAGCAGCAGCACCGCAACGACTGCAGCGGTACGGGCCTGCGACGCGCTGAGGCCGAAGATCGAGCCGAACAGGACGGTTGCCCCGACCGCCCCGTTGGAGGCGGCCTTGGCGCTGGCCGTGTAGATCGACAGGGCCAGCACGCCGAGCCCGAGGACCCACGCGAACACGGTCCCCACGACGACGTCGTCGGCCCGGCCCTTCCGCCCCAGCACTCCCAGTCCGCCGGCAACGACCACCGTGCCCACGAACAGCCCGAGCCGGGCGTCTATGCCGAAGGCGAGGGCTCCGACCGCACCTGAGAACGCGACGTGGCTGAGGGCGTCGCCGACGAACACCTGCTTGCGGAGCACCATGAAGTAGCCGAGCAGACCGGCGAGCGCGGCGATCGGCACACCGGCAAGGAACGCGTTGCGCATGAAGGGTTGGCTGAACAGGTCGCCGATCCCGACGCCGGCTCCCAGCAGGGTCGTCATGACGCGCGCCCGGGCCGCACGCGACGCCAGCCACCCGCGAGCAGGTACGCGGCGAAGGCGAGCGAGGTCAGGAAGAAGCCGATGGGGTACGGCGAGTAGTACGCGACGAAGAGGGAGAGCCAGGTCACGAGGAGGCCGACCGCGAGGGTCAGAGCGAGGCTCGCCGCGGGTCGCGCCGTGAGCGACTGCGCGGTCGCCGCAGGAACGACGAGGAGGGCGAACACCAGGAGCGTCCCGGTGATCTGGCTGACCTCGGCCGCCGCCACCCCGAGGAGCACGAGGAACGCCACCGACAGCAAGCGCACCGGGATCCCCCGCGCTTGGGCCACCGCCGGGTCGAGGGACGCGAACAGCAGGGGCCGGCCCATCCCCGCGAGCAGCAGGACGGCCACGCTGGCGACTGCGAGCAGCACCCATACCTGAGCCGCCGTGATTCCCAGGAAGCTGCCGAACAGCAACGCATCCAGCCCGCTGACGAACCCGCCGTACAGGCTGACGAACAGGAAGCCGCACGCCAGGGCGAAGGCCTGGATGGTCCCGGTGACGGCGGACTCCTCCCCGAGACCGCCACCTGATCGCCCGCTCGTGGGCAGCAGTGCGATGAGCACTGCCGTGAGGATCGCGAAGACGAAGTACCCGTACGTCGCGCTGACCCCGACGAGCAGGGCACCGGCGGCCCCGGGGAACCCGACGACGGCCAGCGTGTGCCCCGCGAAGCTCTGCTTGCGAAGCACCATGAACCAGCCCACCAGCCCGGCGAGGACAGCGACGATCGTGCCGGCCCGGAACGCGTTGACCATGAACGGGTACTCGAGCACCTGACGCACGTCCTCGACGAGGTTCCAGGTCAGGTGCGGGTCGAGGACGTTCACACCGTCGCCGAGCATGGTCAGCCCCGCCGGCTCAGTGGGAGTGCCGGTCGCTGTGGTGCGACGGCGGCTCGGGCTGCCCGACGACGACGAGCTGGCCGTCGGACGTCGACAGGACCTCGATCGGCGTCCCGTACAGCCGCGTCAGCGTCTCGCTCGTGATGACCTCGCGCGGGGTGCCGGCGACCGCTCCCCCGGACGCGATGTAGACCACCCGATCGAGGTAGCCGAGGATCGGGTTGACGTCATGGGCCACCATCAGGACCGTCACCTCGTCGTCCTCGCAGATCCGGGACACCAGCGCCGCGATCGCGCTCTGGTTGGGCAGGTCGAGGCTGTCGAGCGGCTCGTCCAGAAGCAGCAGCCGAGGTCGCGAGGCCAGGGCCTGCGCGATCAGCAGCCGCTGCTGCTCTCCACCGGACAGCTGGCCGACCGGCCGGTGCGCGTAGGCCTGCGCGTCGACGAGGTCGATCACCTCACGTACGCGGGCGTCGTCGGCTCGCGCCCGTGCGCTCCACCTGCGGGCGCCAGGGATCGGGGTGCCCCAACGGTTCCCGTCCAGCCCGAGCCGTACGACGTCGATGCCCCGCACCCGGAGGCCGGCATCGAAGCTGCGCCGCTGCGGCAGGTAGCCGATGTGCTCGTTGGCCGCACCGGGCTCGTCACCGAGCACCGTGAGCGAGCCGGCCGACAGCGGCACGAGGCCCAGGACGGCCTTGATCAGGGTGGACTTCCCGACGCCGTTCGGGCCCAGGACAGCGACGAACTCGCCCGCCTCGACCGAGAGGTCCACCCCGCTCCACAGCGTCCGGTCGCCGACCGTCACGGTCGCGTCGTGGAGCTCGAGCAGGGCGCTCACGGTACCGCCCTGGCGAGAGCGTCCCGCAGGGCGACCAGCTGCGCGGTCTGCCACTGCTCCCAGGTCGCGTTCGCGGGGGTCATCGTCTCGGTGATCGTGGTCACCGGGATGCCTGCCGACCGGGCCTCGGCGATCTGCGACTGGATGTCGGGGGTGGCGTTCTGGGCGTTGTAGACATAGACCTTGATCCGCCGTTCCTTGATCTGCTGGTCGATGGCCGCCTTGTCGGCCGCTGTCGGATCGGTGCCCTGGCTGATCGCCGTCAGGAAGCCTTGCGGAGTCACGAGATCGAGCCCCAGAGCCGGGACGATCATCGCGAAGATGCTCTCGGACGCACCCACCGGCGTGCCGGCATACCTGGCTCGGATCTCGGCGAGCACCGTCTTGTACGCGCGAGTCGCCGTCGTGTCGAAGGCCACCCGACGCTCCGCGTAGTACGCCGCGTGCGACGGGTCGAGCCGCTGGTACTCGTCGGTCAGCCGATCGACCACCTGCTGGACGTCGGCCGGGTCGTACCAGCGGTGCGGGTTGCCACCTGCGGCCACGCCCACGAGCCGGCCAACGTCCACGACGGCGCGGCTGGGATCGGGGTTGGCGTCGACGAGCTTGGTCGCCCACGTGTCGTA
>DAIPJR010000003.1:18173-23231 GCA_036770165.1 Actinomycetes bacterium
CATGGCCACCCCGGCTCTACGCATGGCATAATGACATCGGGTTTCATTACCGAAGTCAACCGAGACGCTCGGCTACCCTGGGCGGGACGTACGAAGGCCCGTACACGCCCGCGACGAGACGGAGGTCCCGTGGCCATCGCAGGGACCGGCCCCGCCGTGCGCTCGACCCGGCAGCGTGCCGCAGTGCTCGCCCTCCTCGACGAGCTGGCCGACTTCCGCAGCGCGCAAGAGGTCCACGACCTGCTGCGGCACCGCGGCGAGCGCGTCGGCCTCACCACCGTCTACCGCTCGTTGCAAATGCTCGCCGACTCCTCCGAGGTCGACGTCCTGCGCACCGTCGACGGGGAGACGGCCTACCGCCGGTGCAGCCGCGGGCACCACCACCACCTCGTCTGCCGCGTCTGCGGACGTACCGTCGAGATCGACGGGCCGGCTGTCGAGACGTGGGCACAGAAGATGGCTACCCGCAACGGGTTCGTCGATGTCAGCCACACCTTGGAGTTCTTCGGCACCTGCGCCGGGTGTGCCGAGGACGCCCGCTAGTAGTCAGCCCGCCGGAGGCGCCATCAGCCGCCGGTGCAGCTCAGTGGTCAGCGAATGGATCTGGCGGGTCAGCTCGGTGTTGGTCTTGAGCTCGAGGTCCTGCGCCTGGAAGTCGTGATCGGCCTTCGCCTGCTGGAACGACGCCTGCCGGTTCTGACCGATCATCACGAACGTGGACAGGAAGATCGCCTCGAGCGACACGATCAGCGTCAGCTTCGGCCACGGGTTGGGCTCGACGAAGAGCATCCAGACCGCGAAGATCACCGCGTGCAGGTAGACGAACATCATCGAGCCGGCGAACTTCGTGATCATGTCGGCGATGCGCAGCTGGACGTCGGCGGCTCGCGCCTTGAGATGCGCCTCTACGACCGGGTGGTGCAGCGGGGCTGCGTGCTCCGTGCTCATGTCGGCTCCTGGATCGGGCGGCTGGGAGACGTACCAGGAGACCAGTCAAGGGCGTCGAGACGGTCCAGCCTCGGCGGCGCGCCCTAGGGTCAGCCGCCCAGCGGCGAGGACGGGACGTACGTCCCGATCAGATCAGCAGCGGTGGGTACGGGCGGGGTCGCGACCCGCGAGGCGTTGTCGCGGCCGAACTCGCGGAAGGCCGACAGCTCGGGCAGCGGGTTCGCGCCGTCCGGCGTCTCGGCGGTCGACAGGTGGACGAAGGACACCCCGTCGTCGAGGCGCACGACCTTGTACTCGACGTTGTCCGGCTGCTCCGCGTGCAGCTGCTCGAAGACGGCCTCGATCAGTCGCACGTGCTCGGCGACCGCCTCTGGCTTGACCTTGTAGCTCACGACCACGTTGCTGATCACGGCGCTGCGCTCTCCTTCGTCGACGCTGATGTGACAGGTACCGCTGTGTTGACGGGTACCGGTGTGTCGTCCTTGCCGGCCAGCTTGAAGCCGCTGCGTACACCGGCCTCGAACGCACCCGAAGGAAGCGCCCACTTGAGCAGGGTGAACTGTCGCGCTTCCTTCGTGACCGTGTTGCGCAACCTGGGGTGCGGGTCCTTGGCCAGGGCGACCACCTTGCGCGCCACCAGGTCCGGGCCGGGAGCCTTGCGCTCGAAGGCAGCCATCGCACCGAACGAGCGACCGCGCGGGGCTGCGTAGGCGGCCATCCCTGACGTCGGGACGTTGTCGTACAGCGCCGTCCGGATGGCCCCCGGCTCGACCATCGCGACCCGGATGTCGTAGGGCCGGACCTCGTGCCGCAGGGTCTCCATGAGGCCTTCGACCGCGAACTTGCTGGCGTTGTAGTGGCCCCAGAACGGGACCGGTACGAGGCCGGCCAGCGAGCTGATCGTGATGATGTGGCCGCTCCTGCGCTCGCGCATGCCAGGCAGCACCGCGACCGTCATCCGGACCACGCCGAAGTAGTTGGTCTCGAACTGCGCGGCCGCGTCAGCGAGCGGGACCTCCTCCACCGCTCCCGCGAGCAGGTACCCGGCGTTGTTGACGAGGACGTCGATGCGCCCGGCCTCGCGCAGGATCGCGCCGACTCCCTGCCGCGCCGAGTCGTCGTCGCAGACGTCGATGGCCAGGTGCTGCACACGTCCGGTCTGCTGCTCGGGGACCCGCCGGCTCGCGCCGAACACCCGGAAACCGGCGTCGGCCAGGCCTTCCGCGATCGCCGAACCGATGCCCGACGACGCACCCGTGACGACCGCGACACGTTGCTCCGACATGTCCCACCTCCTTGAGGGGACCGTAGTGGAGTGAGTAGCATCTTGCAATGCACAGAACCGATCTGGCTGGGATGCCGTGCTCGCTGGCTCGCACGTTGCAGGTGGTCGGCGAGTGGTGGACCCTCCTGGTCCTTCGCGACGTCTGCTTCGGATGGAACCGCTTCGACGAGATCCACGACCACCTAGGTGTCGCCCGCAACATCCTCAAGGCCCGGCTCGACACGTTGCTCGAGCAGGGAATGGTCGAGAAGGCCCTCTACCAGCAACGTCCTGAGCGGTACGAGTACCTGCCGACCGAGAAGGCCCTCGACTTCGCCCCGGTGATCCTGGCCCTCGTCGCCTGGGGCGACCGCTGGACTGCGGTCGACGGGCCGCCGATCCTGTTCACCCATCGTCCGTGCGGTCACGACACCGTGGCCATGGTCGTCTGCTCGGCCTGCGGGGAGCCCATCACCCGCGACGATCTCGACTTCCGGCCCGGCCCGGGCCTGCCCGACCCGTCGAACGCCGCTCCCCCGGCCGCGCGCCGCTGCTGACCTCGGCACAGGTCTGGACGGTTGGATGGGGAGATGACCGATCCTCTCGACCCCGCCGGCCGGTGGAGCGACGTCGACGCGTACTTCGCCGACGTGCTCGTGCCACCGGATGCCGTGCTGGAGGCGGCGCTCGCAGCCAACCGGGCGGCGGGCCTGCCGGCCATGGACGTCGCGCCCAACCAGGGCAAGCTGCTGCATCTGCTGGCACGGATGTGCGGTGCCCGGCGCGTCCTCGAGCTCGGGACCCTCGGCGGGTACAGCACCATCTGGCTGGCCCGCGCCCTGCCCGACGACGGCGAGGTGGTCACGCTCGAGGCCGTCGCCGCCTACGCCGCCGTCGCACGTACGAACATCGACCGGGCTGGGGTCGCCGCGCGGGTGAGCATCCGGGTGGGTCCGGCGCTGGAGTCGTTGGCGCGGCTCGTCGCTGAGGGCGCAGCGCCCTTCGACCTCGTCTTCATCGACGCCGACAAGCCGAACAACCCGGCCTACCTGCGTCGGGTGCTCCAGCTGACGCGACCCGGTTCGGTGATCGTCGCGGACAACGTGGTCCGTGACGGTCACGTGGTCGAGTCCGACTCCCCCGACGACAAGGTCCGTGGCGTGCGTACCTTCCTGGAGATGCTGGCCGCCGAGCCGAGCCTTGAGGCCACGGCCGTACAGACCGTCGGCAGCAAGGGATGGGACGGGTTCGCCCTCGCCGTTGTCGGCTGACGCGACTGCTACGGGACTGTTCGTCTCGCCGTCGCACGGCGTACACCTCGACGAGGGATGGGCCGCCTAGGTTGCGGCGCGCGCCGCCTCGAGACGAGGGCACCTCGGCGCAGGGGGGCCTCGGCCGGGCGCATACCCACGGCCGAGGCTCCCCGCCCTGTCTTTGCGGCTCTTCCCGTAACGCCTCCAGGTTTCGCCGAAGTCGGCCGATAGCCGTGATGAGGCCAGCACACGCCTAGGCCAGCGGGGCGGCGTGAGTTGCTAACTGGAGGAACCATGCTGACGCGGCTGAGAAGTGACGAGAACCGAGACGGGGGCTTCAGCCTCATCGAGATCCTCGTCGTCATCATCATCATCGGCATCCTGGCCGCCATCGCGATCCCCTTGCTGCTCAACCAGCGCAAGAAGGCGGCCGACGCGTCGCTGAAGGAGGACATCCACACGCTCGCGACCAAGGAGGAGACCTACTTCAGCGACTTCTCGGTGTACAACGCGGTCGTGAGCGCGACCGGCAACGTCGCATTCGCCACGGAGACGGTGACGCTGTCCAAGGGGAACACCGTCAGCGTCTCGCTGAACACGGCCGGTACCGCGTACTGCATCCTCGCGAGCAACCCTCAGGGCACCAACGCCCCGCCCGCCGGCTGGGTCTACGTGTCCAGCAAGGGCGGGATGCAGCCGGCCACCACGACCAGCTGCCCGACGGCCAGCTCCTTCTAGCCGCACAGCTCCCTCTAGCCGCCCAGCACGCCGCCGAGCGACTTCTGGAGCGCCGCGCTGCCACCAGCCTTGACCAGCGCAGACGCGCGCTCGAGGACGAGGGTCACCAGCGGGTCGCTGATCTCGTCGACGTAGTGCGGGCGCGGCCCGTGCCAGGGCCAGTTCGGCGGGCAGATCCCGGTGTCGTCCCAGTCAGCTGCGGCGTCGAGGAACGCGATTCGCTCCGAGTCGGTCGCGGCGAGGCGCTCGCCCCCGCGTACGCCCTCGTTCGCGGCTTCGGCCACCCTCTGGACCAGCTCACGGGAGCCGTAGACGGCCACCGCACGGACGACGGTGGACGCGATGAGCGCGTCGATCTCGATGGTGGTCCTGGCCCGGATCAGCTCCTGCCAGGGCACCGCGCTGGCTTCTTGGTCGTACAACATGACTGCCTCCCGTTCGACCGGTGCAAGGGGTGCACGCGGGCGTGATTGGAGGAGGAGACTGGCCCTTCACCTGATACGACCTGCGAGGACCGAGATGGCCAAGGCTGCACCAGAGCTCGTCGCCCGCTTCGAGGAGCTCCTGCCGGTCGTCGCCGACGCCGACCGCAAGCTCGTCTTCGGCAGCCCCACCTGCCTGGTCGGCGGGAACATGTTCTTCGGCGTCCACGCGACCGGCCTGTTCGTGAAGCTGCCGCCGGACGCGGCCGAGGAGCTGCTGGCCTCCGGCGGCGTGCCGTTCGAGCCGATGCCAGGGCGGGCGATGGGCGGCTTCTACGTCCTCCCCGTGTCCCTTTCTGGGCAGGAGCAATGGGTGCGGCGCTCGTACGACTACGCGCGCACCCTTCCCGCCAAGGCGGCGAAGAAAGCCAAG
>DAIPJR010000076.1:0-7976 GCA_036770165.1 Actinomycetes bacterium
TCGCCGGCTCAACCTCCCGGCAGACGCGCAGGTGCTGCTGTTCGTGGGCCGCATCCAGCCGCTGAAGGCGCCCGACGTCCTGCTGCGGGCCGCCGCACTGATGCTGGCCGACGACCCGTCCCTCCGGGACCGCCTGGTCGTCGCAGTCGTCGGAGGACCGTCCGGCAGCGGCCTCGCGCACCCGACGCACCTGGACGACCTGGCGAGGTCGCTCGGCATCCGCGACGTCGTGAGGTTCGAGCCGCCGGTGGCCCAGAGCGCCCTCGCCGACTGGTACCGCGCGGCGACGGTTGCGGCGGTGCCCTCGTACAACGAGTCCTTCGGCCTGGTCGCCGTCGAGGCCCAGGCGTGCGGTACGCCGGTGGTGGCGGCCGCGGTCGGTGGCCTGCGTACCGCTGTCGCCGACGGCCGCTCGGGGATCCTCGTCGCCGACCATGAACCGCGGTCGTGGGCCCACGTGCTCGGCGGGCTGCTGCGGGCGCCGGACCGGCTGGCGCTGCTCGGTGCGGGGGCGGTGCGGCACGCGGGCGCATTCGGCTGGCCCGCCACAGCCTCGTCCATGCTCGACGTCTACGCCGGTGCGCTCGACGCCCATCGCCGCCGGGCGCTGGAGGAGTCCCGCGTAGGGATCCGGTGAGCGGCTCGGCGCCGCCCTCGGAGCGCGCCCGGCTCGACGCCCTCGTCGGTGCAACGCTGGACGAGCGCGGGCTGGCCTACGAGCGGCCCCGCGAGGGTGCCTACTTCGTCACCCTGCCCGGTGTCCACAAGCTGGCGACGCAGGCCTGGCTCGTCCTCGGCGACCACAGCCTGCTCGTGGAGGCCTTCGTCGTCCGCCGCCCGGACGAGAACCAGGCCGAGTTCGCGCGCTACCTGCTGGAGAAGAACGCCCGGATGTACGGCGTCGCCTTCTGCGTCGACCAGGTCGGCGACGTCTACCTCGTCGGCCGTACCCCGCTCGCGGCCGTCACCGACGACGAGATCGACCGGTTGCTCGGCTGCGTGCTCACGTACGCCGACGAGAGCTTCGACTCCTTGCTGGAGCTGGGTTTCGCGTCGTCGATCCGCCGCGAGTGGGCCTGGCGGGTCAAGCGTGGTGAGTCCCTCGCGAACCTCCAGGCCTTCGCGAGGTTTGCCGATCCGGGGACCCCATAGGCTTGGCCGCATGGCTGACGCCCCCTACACGCTGGTCCTGCTCCGTCACGGCGAGAGCGAGTGGAACGCCAAGAACCTGTTCACCGGTTGGGTCGACGTCCCGCTGTCCGAGAGGGGTACCGCGGAGGCGAGCCGCGGCGGGCGCCTGCTGGCCGAAGCAGGGGTCCGGCCCGACCTCGTGCACACGTCCGTGCTGCGCCGGGCGATCACCACGGCCAACCTCGCGCTCGACGGGTGCGACCGGCACTGGGTGCCGGTGCGACGGTCGTGGCGGCTGAACGAGCGGCACTACGGCGCCTTGCAGGGCAAGGACAAGAAGCAGACCCTCGACGCGTACGGCGAGGAGCAGTTCATGCTCTGGCGCCGTTCGTACGACACGCCTCCTCCGCCGATCGCCGACGACGACGAGTTCAGCCAGTCCGGCGACCTGCGCTATGCGGGCCTCGCACCCGAGACGATGCCGCGTACCGAGTGCCTCAAGGACGTCGTCGCCCGGATGCTGCCGTACTGGTACGACGGGATCGTCCCCGACCTGCGCAGCGGCGCGACGGTGCTCGTCACCGCTCACGGAAACTCGCTCCGCGCCCTCGTGAAGCACCTCGACGGGATCTCCGACGCCGCCATCGCCGCCCTGAACATCCCGACCGGGATCCCGCTGGTCTACCGCCTGGACGCGGGGCTGCGGCCGACGGCGCCCGGCGGCGAGTACCTCGACGCCGAGGCCGCTGCCGCCGCGATCGAGGCCGTGAAGAACCAGGGCCGCTGAGCGCGCCCAGCCGCTGACCCCCAGCCGCTGACCCCGGCCGCACGGACCCAGCGGCACCCGCCCCTGAAGCGGGCTCTGCATCTGCCCGGCGCCCCCGCTGGGTCGACAGGTTGGCCGAAACCGGAGCCGGTTGGCCCGCCTGCCGGCCAGCCGGCGCCCGTTTGGGCCAGAACGGCGCCCCGTGTGAAGCCGCCCGAACCTGCCTGGCTGGCCATACGGGTCGGCCAAACAGGTGGGCCGAATCCGGGGCGGGGTGGCCCGCCTGCCGGCCAACCGGCGTCCGTTTGGGCCAGAAGGGGCGAGGCGGAGCGGGAAAGGTCAGGTCAGGTGCTGGAACGCTCGCCGATGACCAGGTAGATGACGCGGCGGGCCACGCTGACCACGTGGTCGGCGTACCGCTCGTAGTACCGGTTGAGCAACGTGACGTCGACGGCCTGGTTGACCGGACCCGGCTCCTGGCCGAGCAGGATGTCGAGCACCTGCCGGTGCAGCGCGTCCATGCGGTCGTCGTCGGCCTCGATCTCGCGGGCCAGCTCGACGTCCTTGGACCCGAGCACCTCGGCCATCTTGGCGCCCATGCGGTCGGCGACCTCGGACATCTCCCGGAACTGCTGCGAGACGTTGCTCGGTACGGCGCTGTCGGGGTAGCGCATGCGGGCCGTCTTGGCCACGTGCTGCGCGAGGTCGCCCATGCGCTCGAGCGTGGTGCTGATCCGCATGGCGGCGAGCACCATGCGCAGGTCCGTGGCCACCGGCTGCTGGAGGGCGATGAGCTCGGTGGCCGCCAGCTCGATCTCCTGCTGGATGGAGTCCACCTCGATGTCGGACTCGATGACCGCTTCGGCCTTCTCGCGGTCGGAATCAAGGAGGGAGATCGACGCTCGATGCATCATGGTCGCCACCAGGCGGCTCATGGAGACGAGCTCGTCGGTGATGGCGTCGAGCGAGTCGTGGTACGCGTCGCGCATGATGTCGTGGCTCCAGTTCCGAGACTGCCGAAGGCTGCTTGCCGGCCTACCCTAGGGCCGCCGAAACCCACTATCTCCGGCCGACGATGAACGCAGCCAGGCTCGCGGGTGAACAATTGGCAACGGCCAGCGTCACATCCGTTGCCGAACGCTGTTCAGCGCCCGTGCGCCCCCTCCGACTCTCCTACCATGCTGAGTGTGGACGCGACGAGTGCTGCGCTGATCGGCGGGGCCTTCGGGGTCCTCGTCGGGGCCGGGGCGATCTTGTCGTTTCGCCTCACCGAGCGCGAGCAGCTCGGCGAGCCGGAGCGTGACGAACCGATCCTGCCACCGGGCGCGACGGCGGTGCTCTCGGCCCTTCGGTCCGGCACGGTCGTCGTCGACTCCGCCGAGGCGGTCGTCTGGTCCAACACCGATGCCGCCACCTTGGGCCTCGTACGCGAACGCCGGCTCAACGACGACAAGATCGTGCGGGCGGTACGCATGGTCAGGTCAGGCGATGACTCCCAGTCGTTCGTCCTCGAGCGTCCCCGTCCGCGTCGCGGAGGTGCTCGGCTGCTGCTGGACGTACACGTGGCCCCCCTCACGTCGGAGCTGGTCATGGTGCTCGCCGAGGACCGTTCCGACGCGGCCCTTGTCGACGACGTACGCCGCGACTTCGTGGCCAACGTGTCGCACGAGCTCAAGACCCCCGTCGGTGCGCTGTCGTTGCTGGCCGAGGCGGTCGAGGGTGCGTCCGACGACCCCGAGGCGGTGCTGCGGTTCGCCGGGCGGATGCAGCACGAGGCCGCCCGGCTCTCGTCCATGGTCAACGAGCTGATCGAGCTCTCCCGGCTGCAGAACGACGACGCCCGCACGCACTCGGCCGAGGTGTCGATCGACGACGTCATCGCCGACGGCTGCGACTTCGTTCGTACGGCGGTGGCCGCCAAGCAGATCGACCTGCGCGCGACGGGTGAGCACGGGCTCGTCGTGTTCGGCGTACGCGAGCAGCTCGTGACCGCACTGCGCAACCTGCTGGACAACGCGGTGAGCTACAGCCCGGAACGTACCCGTGTCGTGGTAGCTGCGCACCGCGTCGAGGACCGCGTGGAGATCAGCGTGGCCGACCAGGGCATCGGGATCAGCGAGGCCGACCAGAACCGGGTGTTCGAGCGGTTCTACCGTGTCGACCCGGCCCGCTCTCGTGCCACGGGCGGTACGGGTCTTGGCCTCTCGATCGTCAAGCACGTGTGCGGCAACCACGGCGGCGACGTCGTGGTGTGGAGCGCCGAGGGCTCCGGCTCGACGTTCACGCTGCGCCTGCCGGCGAGCCTCGGCTCGGCCAACCCGTTCACCGTCCCTTCCCATCCCGACCTACCGCTCCGGAAGGTGGTCCCGTGACCCGCGTGCTCGTGGTCGAGGACGAGGAGTCGTTCAGCGAGGCGTTGTCGTACATGCTGCGCAAGGAGGGCTACGAGGTCGCTGTCGCCGACACCGGGACCGGCGCCCTCGAGGAGTTCGACCGCTCCGGCGCTGACCTCGTGCTGCTGGACCTGATGCTGCCGGGTCTGTCGGGCACGGAGGTGTGCCGGCAGCTGAGGCAGCGGTCCAACGTGCCGGTCATCATGTTGACCGCCAAGGACGGCGAGGTCGACAAGGTGGTCGGGCTCGAGCTAGGCGCCGACGACTACGTCACCAAGCCGTTCTCGCCGCGCGAGCTCGTCGCCCGGATCCGGGCCGTGCTGCGTCGCGGGTCCGAGGCGGAGGAGCTGATCCCGGGGACGATCGAGGCCGGCCCGGTGCGCATGGACGTCGAGCGGCACGTGGTCACCGTCGACGGCCGGGCCGCGCCGATGCCGCTGAAGGAGTTCGACCTGCTCGAGCTGCTGCTGCGCAACGCCGGGCGGGTGCTCACCCGGATGCAGCTGATCGACCGTGTGTGGGGATCGGACTACGTCGGTGACACCAAGACGCTCGACGTCCACGTGAAGCGGCTGCGCGCCAAGGTCGAGCCCGATCCCGCGAACCCCCGCTACCTGGTGACGGTACGAGGACTGGGCTACAAGTTCGAGCCGTGAGCCGACCGTGCGTGCGGGTCAGCCGCCCGAGACCAGGCTGGTCGAGGTCATGACCAGCGCCGAGAGGTGGGCGTCGCCGGCCTTGCCGAACTGGAACGTCACCGTCACGACGTCGCCCACCCGGGCCTTGAGCCCGTCGACGAACATCCGGTAGCCGCTGGGGCCGAGGTCCACGACGCCGAGGGCCGGGATCGCGATGGGACCGGAGCCGAGCGGGATGGTGCCGAAGCCGGCGATGCTCGCTGTGACCAGGGCGTCGGGGGTGGTGCCGTTGTTGACGAACGTCGCGTACAGCTCGGACTGACCGCCGTCGGTGCTCTGCACGACCACGACGTTGCGTACCCGCAGGTCGCCCACGTTGGCGATGGAACCGTTGCTCGGCGCGTAGGTCTGGCTGGTGTAAGCGTCGAAGCCGGCCTGGCAGCCGCTGGCCGTGGCAGCGACGAGGAGGGCCGCGACGGAGACCGAGGCGACTCGACGGGTGCTGCGACTCACGGCGTGCTCCATCTGGGTCGGCTCGGGCAGGGCGGGTAACACCCTACCGACCCCAGGTCAGGCCAGTGCGGACCCCCGCGCGAGGAGCAGGGCGACGACGGCGAGCGCGGCGAGGACGGTGAGGACGAACGGGGTCCGCGACCCGTGTGGCCACGGGACGGCGAACGCGGCGACCAGCACCAGGGCGGTCACCACGAGCAGCGCCCAGCCGGCCGCACCGGGGGGTCCAGGGGGCGCGAAGGCGAGCACGAGGGCCGCCGCGGCCAGCAGCAGCGCGGAGAGGGCGCGGGTACGCAGCGGGCCGAGTCGCTGCGGCAGCCCGAGCACGCCGGCGGCGACGTCGTCAGCGAGGTCGGGCAAGGTGTTCGCCAGGTGCGCGACGACGCCGAGCAAGGCGCCGGCCGTGACGGCCCACCACGGCGGCCACACCGGCGGTCGGAGGGTCAGCGTGGCCACGGCCGGCAGCAGGCCGAAGCTGGTGGCGAACGGGACGAACGACACCGCACGGCGCTTGAGCCCGAGGTCGTACGACCAGCCGCCGGCCACGGCGAGCAGGTGGGTCAGGCCGGCGCGCCAACCGAGCGCGAGGGAGAGCACGACGCAGGCGGCTAGCGCGCTGCCGGCGGCGACCTGGACGACCTGCAGGGGGACGGTGCCCAGGGCCACCGGCTTGTCCGTACGCCGCGCGGCCACGTCTCGCTCGCGATCGACCGCGTCGTTGCACCAGCCGATCGAGAGCTGACCGGTCAGCAGCGCCGCGGCGAGCAGCACGCAGCGGGCGGCGGGTACGCCGGCGGAGGCTCCCAGCGCGGTGCCGACGGACGTGACGGCGAGCGACGGCCCCGGGTGCGTGGCCTTGACCAGGGCGAGGGGGGTGCGCGCCCTCACGGGCTGGTGGCGACGGCGCCCGGGCGGGACAGCTGGGACAGCGCGGGCTCGAGCCGCTGCGTGGCCGTCACGTCGCGCAGGACGGCTGCGACGATCCCGTCCTCGTGGACGAGCACGACGCTGATCCCCTGCGGTACGTAGGTGCTGCTGAGGACGTTGCCGGTGTCGATCGCGACCCGACCTGAGCCGCCCAGCTCGACGGTGTTGAGTCCCTCCAGCTGGTCTGCCTGCGACTGAGGCCCGGCGAGGACCAGCCGCAGGCCGTACTCGCGCGCCTGCATGAGCAGGCTGTGCAGGGTGGGTCCGCAGGCCTTGCAGGAGGTGGGGACCATGGCGATCATGGCCGGCCGGGCGGTGCGCAGCGGTACGGACAGGCCCTCGACCAGGACGTTGGCGTCGGGGAGCAGCCCGCCGATGCTGCCGACGTCGTTCGGGGGCGCCGTGGCCAGCGGGGCGATGAGCGCGCCGCTGCTCGACGGTGGGGGCGAGAAGAACGTCAGCGTGCTGCCGACGACGGCCACGCAGGCGAGCACGAGGATCATGGTCACCCCGGAGACCCCGAACCGACCCGATCGGACCCGGTCGCGCAGGCGGGCGAGCCGTGATCCCGCGCCGGCTCGTCCGCGCAGCTCCTGCAGGTAGGCGTCGCGGTCGCCGTCGAGGCTGCGCGGATCGTCGGGAACCAGCAGCGCGAGACCCTCGAGCTCGTCCGCGTCGAGGTCGTCGTGCCGCCCGTCCGGGCCGGGCGCGCCGCTCATAGGGCTCAGTATGCACCGCGCGGGGCCAGCACGCGCTGCCGCAGTTGTCAACCCCCGACCAGGGCCCAATTTGGCCGTCGCTAGGCCTCTGACCTGCGCAAACGCGGCGAAGCGGCCCCGTTCGGCGTGTTACCCTTGAAGTCCAGAAAGGGGCATCTGACACATGTCGTTCAATGTCGGCGAGACCGTCGTCTACCCCCATCACGGTGCGGCCCTGATCGAGGCCGTCGAGACCCGCACCATCAAGGGTGTCGACAAGCTTTATCTGGTGCTGAAGGTGGCCCAGGGTGATCTGACCGTGCGCGTACCAGCCGAGAACGCCGAGTTCGTCGGCGTCCGCGACGTGGTCGGTGCCGAGGGGCTCGAGCGGGTGTTCCAGGTCCTGCGCATGCCGCACACCGAGGAGCCGACCAACTGGTCGCGGCGCTACAAGGCCAATCTGGAGAAGCTGGCGTCCGGCGATGTCATCAAGGTCGCCGAGGTCGTACGCGACCTGTGGCGCCGCGAGCGCGAGCGCGGCCTGTCCGCCGGCGAGAAGCGGATGCTGGCAAAGGCGCGCCAGATCCTTGTGTCGGAGCTCGCACTTGCCGAGAAGACCAACGAGGACAAGGCCGAGACCATCCTCGACGAGGTGCTCGCGTCCTAGCGGGCCTCGTCCCGCCTGTTCCTGGCGCTTGAGCACGCCGGGACCGACCCGGGAGCGTGTTCGCTGTGAGCCCTCGCGTATCCCGCATGCCCAACGCGGTCGTCGAGCTGCTGCGCCTGTGCGTGGTCGTCTTCTTCGCCGGGCTGGGCTACGAGATCGCCCTCGTCATGGAGGGATCCGGGCACCGCTCGGCCCTCGGCGGTGTCGACCCGCTGTGGGGCGGACTGCTGCTCGGCTCCAGCC
>DAIPJR010000277.1:0-2565 GCA_036770165.1 Actinomycetes bacterium
CCCAGCTCGACCAGCCGCCGCTGCAGGTCGTCGAGCCGCGCGTGCAGGACGTGCCCCTCGAACCAGGCCGGGAACCCGTCGAGATCGTCGAGCACGACGTGCGCGCCCGCCGCGCGCAGCTCGTCGGCGTCTGAGGGACCGGTGAGGACGCCCACCGCGACGGCACCCGCCCCGACCGCTGCCCGCATGTCGGCCGGGTGGTCGCCGACGTAGACCGACGCCCCTCGCTCGAGCAGCGCCTCGGTCTTGCCAGGACCCCAGCACCAGCCCATCAGGGCGTCGGCGTCGAGGCCCAGGTGGTCGAGGTGGAGCTGGGCGTTGGCCACGTACTTCGCCGTGATGACGACCGAGGTGCCACCCGCCGCGCGTACGGCGGCGAGCGACTCGCGCGCCCCCGGGAGGAGTCCGGTCGGCGTGATCGCGAGCCCTGGGTACAGCGCCCGGAACCGGTCGGTCGCCTCGGCCACCTCGTCGGCCGGGAACCACAGCGCCATCTCCTCGTCGAGCGGAGGGCCGAGCCGCTCCACGACGGCCGCCACGTCGATGGTCACGCCGCGCTCGGCGGCCAGCGCCGCCCATACCGCCCCGATCCCGGGCCGGCTGTCGATCAACGTCATGTCCAGGTCGAAGCCGACGACGATGGGAGTCACGCCAGCAGCGTACGGTGCTGAGGGAGGGGACCTTCGGGCGAGAGGAGCGCCGCCGTGCGTCGGATCGGACTGATCGGCGGGCTCGCCTGGCCGTCGACCGAGATCTACCACCGGCTGATCAACGAGGACGTCGGCCGGCGACTCGGCGGCTCGCACTCGGCCCGCCTGGTGATCTGGTCCGAGGACTTCGAGCACATCGCCGCGCTGCAACGGGCCGGCGACTGGGCCCAGGCCGGAAAGGAGCTCGCCGCGGGGGCGCAGGCGCTCGAGCGGGCCGGTGCCGAGCTCGTGGCCATCACCGCCAACACGATGCACCTGGTCGCGTCCGACGTACGCGCCGCGGTGGGAATCCCGCTGGTCCACCTCATGGAGGTCGCCGCCGACGCCGCAGCATCGGCTGGCCTCCGGACGCTGGGGCTGCTCGGTACCCGCTACACGATGACCTCGACGCTGTACCAGGACGCGTGCGGGCCGCGGGGCATCGCCGTCGTCGTCCCGGACCCCGCCGACCAGGACACCGTCCACGACCTGATCTACGACGACCTGACGCTGGGTCGCGTCCCTCCCTCCGGCAAGTACGCAGTGGCCGAGGTCTCGGACCGGCTGATCGAGGCGGGGGCCGACGCCGTCGTCCTCGGCTGCAGCGAGCTGGGCCTCGTGCTCGCGCCGGGCCAGCTGTCCGTACCCGTGCTCGACGCCACCGCCCTCCACGCCCGGGCCATCGTCGACGCCGCCCTCGCCTAGCCCCCGCCCCCGGATCGTGGGCGGGGGAGGGGTGTCGGGCAGGAGCGTAAAGTTGGTCGGATGACCGCCCGGAGCCTCGCTGACGCCTTGCGAGGGTCCTCCGACGAGGCGCTGGCCGAGCTGCTGGGCGCCCGGCCCGAGCTGGTCTCGCCCGTGCCCGCCGACCTGGGTCAGCTGGCGGCCCGCGCGACCACCGCGCCGTCCGTCGCGCGAGCGCTCGACCGGCTCGACCGGTGGACGCTGCAGGTGCTCGAGGCGGTGTGCGCCGTCGCGGACCCGAGTGCGGCCGACCCGCCGACCTACGCCCAGGTACGCGCCCTGCTGCCGCAGGCGGGCGACACGGACGTACGGGTAGCGGTCGACCGGCTGCTGACCCTGGCGCTGCTCTGGGGGGACGACGACCGCCTCAACGTCGTCGGCGGGGTGCGCGACGTCATCGGCACCCACCCGGGCGGCCTCGGGCCGTCGCTGCGCACGCTGCTCGCCGCGGGCTCACCGCTGCGGCTGCTGGACCTGCTCGACGACCTCGAGCTGCCGGCGGCTCGCGACACCGACGAGGCCGTCAGCCTGCTGGTGCGGCACCTGACCGAACCCGCCAGCCTCGACGAGCTCCTTTCAGCCGCACCGCCGGAGGCGCTGGCCCTTCTCGACCGGCTGGCCTGGGGACCGCCGATCGGGGCGGTCGACCGGGCCGATCGCGCGGTGCGCACATCCACTGCCACCTCGCCCGTCGACTGGCTGCTCGCCCGCGGGCTGATCGTCGGCACCGACGCTGCCACCGTCGTCCTCCCCCGCGAGATCGCGCTGCAGAGACGGGCCGGACGGCTGTTCGCCGAGCTCGAGCCGGCCCCGCCCGTACCGGCCGAAGCGGCCTTCCGCGACCGTGTCGACCCGACCGCTGGCGCCCAGGCCTTCGGGTTCGTACGCGCGACCGAGGAGCTGCTCGAGGCGTGGAGCCTGGACGCGCCACCGGTGCTCAAGGCCGGTGGACTGGGCGTACGGGAGCTGCGGCGCACCGCGACCCTGCTCGACCTCGAGGAGGCCGACGCGGCGCTCGTCGTGGAGACCGCCTACGTCGCCGGGCTGCTCGGCACGAGCGGGGACATCAACGACTGCTGGCTGCCCACCCCCGCCTACGACGCGTGGCGGTCGGGTCGGCCCGAGGAGCGCT
>DAIPJR010000077.1:0-7957 GCA_036770165.1 Actinomycetes bacterium
CCCGCGTACAGCAGCGTGCCGAACTTGTACTTCCCGGTCGACAGGTTGAGCACGAAGCTCGAGTCGGCGAGCAGCCAGAGCACGAAGCCGAGGCAGAGGCCGACGGTCCGCCGGCTGGTCTCGCGGAGCCGCAGGATCGTCTGCCCGACCACGAGCAGCGCCAGGACGAGGTCGATCAGCGGGTACAGCAGGGCGACCAGCAGAGGTACCCCGTCCGGGCCGAAGCTCGACGCGACCGGGGTGAGCAAGAACGCGCCGGCGACGCTGGCCGTACCGCCGCAGACGACGGCGACGTCGAGCCACGTCGTCGTCGCATGGGCGCCGCGGCGACCGGCGTCCAGCAGGAGGAATCCGGCCAGGCCGACGTACGAGGCGATGAAGAACCACTCGCCCGGGGACGGGAACTGAGTCAGCGCGGCCTGCCCGCCGGCGTTCAGGGACGCCGATCCGGCGGCCCATAGCAGGATCGACAGCGCGAGGACCCACAGCGGGAGGCGCCGGCGGCGCTGCGACCACCCGACGAGCAGCAGGCGTACGACGAGGATGACGAAGAAGATGCCGAGGGCGACGAGGGGCACGAGGTCAGCCGACCCCTTGCCGTCCTCGATGCCGGGGCGTATCGCCGTGAACGCGATGCCGAGCACGAGGATGACCCATGAGGCCACTCCCAGCGCGTACGACGCGTGTTCTGCAGGACGGCGTGACCGCCGCGTCATCATCGAAGCGTCACCCTCCCTGACCGGGTCCCTCGACCCGAACGCCGACGCCCCGTGGCACGAGGCACCCGGAGGGGCGCCCCTGACCGCTGTATCGACCATTGGGGCGAACTTCTGAACGCGAATCCAGCGACTAGCCTCGACCGCATGGCCCAGGTCGGGTACGTCACCTACCGCATCGAGCCAGAGCGGCCGGACCCCAACATCGACTGGGCTTCCTACCAGCTGGTGCTGCTGCGCAGCGCCTGGGACTACGTGCCGCGATTTGCCGAGTTCATGACGTGGGCGCGCCGCGTCTCCGCGCTGACCAGGCTGCTGCCACCGCTGGAGGTGACCTTGATCGTGACTCGCTGCTACCGTCACATGAGACATGATCAAGACACGGAGGAATTTCACTGATGCGCACGTCCAAGTTCGTGGCTGGGGTAGGTGTTCTGGCCGTCGTGACCGTGGTTGGTCTGTCGGCTCCCTTCGCTCAGGCGTCCGTTCCGCCCGCAGACCGGGCCAGCGGCACCGGTTCTGCTGCGGCGTCGTCGGCCTGTAAGCCGTTGACGGCACGGTCTACCCGCCTAGTAGGTGCGGACGGCCACCAGGTTGCCGCGACAGCCACTACGGCGGAGCGCAGCAAGGCGGCGACTGTTCATACGTACCGGTTGCCTTCCGGCCTGACGTTCTCGATGACGACGCCTCCCGCCTCGTTCAACCCCGTCACCGCGTCCGTTGAGGAAGCCCGGGCTTTCGGGTTCCCCAAGCCGACTGATCCGACTGCGTTGGCGGCGTGGAAGGCGAAGTACAAGGGGTATCGCGGAATGGCCTCGTTCCAGGCCCCGTGCGCCAACAGCGACGTTCGCTGGGGTACCAGTTACTTCTCCAACTGGTCCGGCATCGTCAACACCGGCCACACGAACTACGACGAGGTGTACGACGACCAGACGATCCCCACGTACTCGTCCACATGCCCGGTGTCGTCAAGCCTTGTCGGTCACTGGATCGGCCTCGGCGGGTACAAGACGACGAGCCTGCTGCAGGAGGGATTCAACCCCGAGGTAGGCAGCAACACCGCCGTTGACCTGTGGTGGCAGGCGATAAGCTCGACGCACAACAACCCGCCGGTGACGATCGCCACGACGACCAGCATCGGGCACACCATCTCGATGTACACGACCTACGCGTCGGGAACCACGGTGTTCCACTGGTATGACCGGACCTCTGGGGTGAGTTACTCCCCGGTGACCGTGACCGGTGCCAGTGGCTACTACAACGGCGCGGCGGCGGATTACATCACCGAGCGACCTGGCGGGTACAGCCTGCGGCGGTTCAGCACCATGTACTTCGCGGCGGCCGGTGCCCGCTACGGCGGCACGGTGTACACGAACATGGGGGCGCTGCCGTTCGACACTGCGGTGCTGACCACCAACGGGTCCTCGTCCGGCGCCAAGATGATCACGACAAGTCCTGCGCCGTACTCGACGGCCTTCAACCAGACATGGGTGCGGTGCTCGTAGTCTCACGCCGCGCTGTGGCGTGCGCTGTCGTCCTGCTGCCCTTGCTGGGTGCTTGCTCCAGCGCAGATAGCACCAGCCCATCGGCCTCGTCGAGCGTCACCGGTAGCGGAAGCAGCACACCGTCTGCTGCCGCTACCGACGCGCCGCCGTCTGCCTGTGGCCCGGCAGCACACACGACGGTGCACCTCGGTGGGCCACAGTTGGTCGGTAACGCGACCACCGAGCACGCCACCGCGAAGGTCGGTGAGCTTGTCACGGTGGTGGCCCAGTTCGGTGAACGAGAACTGTCCATTCCCGCCTCCGATAACTCGACCGTGATGAGCATGATCTGCGGCGGACCGGGATCCGCTACGCTCCGGGCTGCCGCCCCCGGCACCGCAACCGTGACCGTTTCGACGGCGGGCGCCTCAGGGCTGGCGCAGGCGTCGTTCACTGTCGAGTTCACGGTACTTGCCGGTTCCTAGGTCAGGCCATTACGCAGGCCCAGGGCCATCGGCTGCCTTCAGTGCGGTGAACGCGATGCCGAGCACGAGGATGACCCAGGAGGCCACGCCCAGCGCGTACGACTAGCCTCGACCGCGTGCCCCAGGTCGCGTACGTCACCTACCGCGTCGAGCCGGAGCGGCCGGACCCCGACATCGACATCCCCGTCGCGCTGCCCGCGATGGCGGCGCGAGGGGTCACGGCCGAGGTCGTCCGCTGGGACGACGGCGACGTCGACTGGTCCTCGTACGAGCTGGTCCTGCTGCGCAGCGCCTGGGACTACGTGCCCCGGTTCGCCGAGTTCATGACATGGGCGCGCCGCGTCTCTGCGCTGACCAGGCTGCTGCCACCGCTGGAGGTGATCGAGCGGAACACCGACAAGCGGTACCTGCGGGACCTTCACCGGGCCGGGGTACCCGTCGTGCCGACGCACTGGCTGGAGCCCGGTTCCGAGGCCTCCGGCTCGGCGCTGGAGGGGCTCGGCTGGCCGCGCGTCGTCGTGAAGCCGGCGATCTCGTCCGGGTCCCGCGACACCATCGTCACGACCGACATGGCCGAGGCTGCAGAGCACGCTGCCCAGATCCTGGCGGGCGGCCGGCCGGTCCTCGTGCAGCCGTACCTCGACGCCGTGGACCACGCCGGCGAGGTGTCCGTCGTCGTGATCGACGGGACGCCCAGCCACGCGATCCGCAAGGTGCCCACCCTCACCGTGGGCGGTTATGGCGATGCGAGCGAAGGCGTCGAGCTGGCGCCGGACCTCGTCGCGGCCGTCGAGCGCGTGCTGGCCGCAGAGCCGCTGGCCACGGGACTTCCGTTCGTACGGGTCGACGTCGTGCACGACGGCGCCGACTGGCTGGTGATGGAGCTGGAGCTGACCGAGCCGCTGCTGTTCCTCGGCTACGCCGGAGGCGCCGCCGAGAGGTTCGCCGACGCGGTCGTGGCTGCCCTCGGCTGAGCGAGCGCGTTGGCCGCTGCGTCGGTAAGTCCGCGCGTACGGGTCGAGTAGGAGAGCCGCAGGACGCTCAGCCACAGCAGCGTCGCGCCCAGCACGTGGAACGCGACGAGCACCCAGGGCACGCCGGTGAAGTACTGCAGGTAGCCGAGCGCACCCTGCCCGAGGGTGACGTACAGCACCACCCGCGTCCGCCGGGCGACCTCCGCCGGCGCCGCGGAGAGGCGCACCGCCACGAGCATCGCGACGAGCAGGCCGCTGAAGAGCATGACGAGGTCGGCGTGCAACCAGGCGATCTGGCTGGGGTCCAACCCGTTGCGCGCCGGGTGCTCCGCGTCGCCCGAGTGCGGGCCGCTACCGGTGACGAGCGTCCCCACGACGATCACGGCGCCACCGAACGCGACGAGCGCCCTCGTCAGCCAGACCAGCTCGGTGCGGACCACGGGCACCGGCTTCGCGTCGCCCGTGTCGAACGACCGCTCGTACACGGCCACAGCCGCGGCGATCAGCACGATCGACAGCAGGAAGTGCGAGGACACCAGGTAGGGGTTGAGGCCGCTCAGGACCGTGAGCCCGCCGAGCACCGCCTGGGCGAACACGCCGAGCAGCATCCCCGACGCGAGCCAGACCAGCGGCTTCCGGCGAGGCACCATCCGCCAGGCGGCCACGATGCAGGCGACGCCGACGACCACGACCACGAAGGTGAGGGTCCGGTTGCCGAACTCGATGAACTTGTGGAACGACTGGGGCTGGTCCTTCACGGGTACGAGGGACGACGCCGTGCAGCGCGGCCAGTCCGGGCATCCGAGGCCCGACCCGGTGAGCCGTACCAGCCCACCGGTGACCACGATTCCCATCTGCGTGACCACGCCGGCGAGGAAGATCCGCCTGGTCGTCGTGGGGGAGTAGGGCACGCCCTCGATCGTAGGCGCAGACCGCCGTGCCCCGGGTGTCAGACGGTCACTCCCAGCGGAACCAGCGGGCGGCAGCGGCGAGGGCGACCACCGCCCACAGGGTGAGGATGCCGATGCTGCCCCATCGCACGGCTCCGTCGACGAAGGCGGCGCGCAGCGCGGTGGCCAGAGCTGCCGAGGGCAGCCAGCCGAGGACCGCCTGCATGGCAGCCGGGAACTTGGCCAGCGGCACGACGATGCCGCCGCCGAGCAGCAGCAGCAGGTAGACGAGGTTGGCGCCGGCGAGCGTCGCCTCCGCGCGGAGGGTCCCGGCCATCAGCAGCGCCAGCCCGGAGAACGCTGCCGTCCCGACCACGAGGACCAGGAGCACGGCGGCCCACGGCGCGCCTGCGGGTCGCCAACCCAGCAGCACGGCGACGAGCCCGAGCAGGACGAGCTGCCCGAGCTCGAGCACGAGCACGGCCAGCGTCTTGCCCGCCAGCAGCCCCCAGCGCGGCAAGGGCGTCGCGCCCAGCCACTTGAGGACGCCGTACCTCCGCTCGAAACCGGTGCCGATCGCCTGGGCGGTGAAGGAGGTGGACATGACCGCAAGGGCGAGGATCCCGGGCGCGAGGAACGCGATGCGGCTGCCCGGACCGAGGTCGACGACGTCGACCTCGGCGAAGAGGACGAGCAGCAGGGACGGGATGATCACCGTGAGCAGCAGCTGCTCGCCGTTGCGCAGCAGCTGCACGAGCTCGTAGCGGGCGTGCCGGCGTACGAGCGTCACCGCTGTGACGGACGGGGTGGTGGTCATCGCAGCTCCCGCCCGGTCAGCTCGAGGAACAGGTCCTCGAGGCTGCGTCGGCCCACGAGGAGGTCGCGCGGCATCACGCCCTGCTCGGCGCACCACGCGGTCACCAGGGAGAGCACGTCCGGTCCGATCTCGCCGTCGACCACGTACCAGCCCGGGCGGTCCTCGGTGACGTGCCGGCCAGCGGGCAGCCGGGGCGACAGCGTGGTGAGGTCGAGCCCCGGCTCGGCAGTGAACCGCAGCGTGCCGGGACCGGCGCCGGCCGCAATCAGCTCGGCCGGTGCGCCGGAAGTGACCACCCGCCCGGCGTCGACGATGACAACGTGGTCGGCGAGCAGCTCTGCCTCGTCCATGAAGTGCGTGGTGAGGACGACGGACACCCCGTCGGACCGCAGGTCGCGCAGCAGGTCCCACGTCGCGTGCCGTGCCTGCGGGTCGAGCCCGGCGGTCGGCTCGTCCAGGAACACCAGCTCGGGCCGCCCGACCAGAGCGAGGGCGAGCCGGACGCGCTGCTGCTGGCCCCCGGACAGGCGGCGGAACGGGGTACGGGCCCCGAGGTCGATCCCCAGCCGGTCGGCGAGGCTGGGTACGTCGACCGGCTGGGCGTACAGCCCGTGGGCGTACGACAGGACCTGGGCCGCGGTGACGCCTCCCGCAACCCCGCCGGCCTGGAGCATCACACCGACCCTGGCGTGCAGCCGGGCACGGTCGGCGAGCGGGTCGAGCCCGAGGACGCGGACCACCCCGGAGGCTGGGCGCCGGTATCCCTCGCAGGTCTCGACGCTGGTGGTCTTGCCCGCCCCGTTCGGCCCCAGCACGGCCGTCACCGCGCCGGCGGCAGCCGTCAGGGACAGGCCGCGGACAGCCTCCACCGGCCCGTACCGGACCACCAGGTCGGTGATCTCGACCGCAGCGGTCATGCGTCAGCCGCCGCCCTGCGGGCCGTCAGCCAGCCCACCGCGTAGTCGACGGCGTCGGCGAGCGCGAACAGCCGGCAGCCGGCGGAGCCGACCGTGCCCGTGACGACCAGGTCGGGACGCTCGCGCTCGAGGTCGGCGCCCAGGTCGTCGAAGACCTCCGCGTCCAGCTCGATGTCCTCGTACTCGACCCACTGCCGCCGGCCGTCCGAGTCGAGGAGGGCGCACCCGGACCGGGACGGCGCAGCGTCCGGGGCGCGGTACTCGGCCAGGTGCAGTGCAGTGCACGTCGACCAGTCGGTGCCGACGAGCAGGACGGACGCGCCGAGCCGCTCGAGCGTCGCCAGCGGGGAGCGCTCGCCGAGGCTGTTCTCCAGCTCGTGCACCGCGGTGACCTCGGCCGCGCGGGCTCCCACTGCCGCGAACGACGTCTGCGGGTGTGCGCTGCGCCGCGCTCCGGGCCAGGTGCGGACGAGCTCCGCGACCGCCCCCATGCCCCGGCTCGGGGTCATGCCCGCCTCGTACGCGGGGGACTCGGCGCGGATCACCGGCCACCATGCCTCGGGAACGGGCGGTCGGCCCCAGTCGGCCGGGTCCGAGTTGGCGCCGGTCTGGGTGGGCACGACCAGGGTGCCGCCGGGTCCGAGGACGTCGAGGAGGGCCTGGACGACCGCCACCTCGCGGCCGGCCACCCAGCCGAGGGAGCTGAGCGAGGCGTGCACCAGGGCGGTGCTCCCTGCCTGGAGACCCAGCCCGCGCAGGTCGGTGGCCAGGCTGGCACGGGTACGAGGGTGCGGCGTCCGACTGGTGACACCGCCCTCGGCGGCCCACTCCGGCGCAGCCTCGGGCACGTCTCCCGCGGGTTCGCTCACGGCGGCATCGTCGCAGACCACCCCGGGGTGGCGCCCGCGAGGTAATAAGGACACAATGGTGTGGTGAAATTCGCCGAGCCGCTGGTCGACAGCACCGAGAGCGTGACGGGCACCCGTGTGCGCGTCGTGCGGTCGCTGCTCGAGGACGGCCCGGCCACCGCTGCGGTGCTCGCCGACCGCCTCGGACTCACCGCCGCCGCCGTCCGTCGGCATCTGGACGCGCTGATCGTCGACGGCCAGGTCGAGGCCCGCGAGCGCGCACCCTACGGGCCCGACCCGCGGCGTGGGCGCGGCCGCCCGGCTCGCGTCTACTCGCTCACCCCGGGCGGGCACGCCTCCTTCCGGCACGGCTACGACGACCTGGCCACCGCGGCGCTGCGCTACCTCGCCGAGGTGGGCGGTCCCGACGCGATCGGCGTCTTCGCCCGCGCTCAGGTGGCCACCTTCGAGGACCGGCACCGCGCCGCCGTCGCCGCTGCCGCCCCGGAGCATCGCGCCCAGGCGCTGGCCGACGCGCTGTCGTCCGACGGCTACGCAGCCTCGGTCGACCCCTCTCCCGGCGGCGGCGCCCAGCTCTGCCAGCACCACTGCCCGGTCGCCCACGTGGCCGCCGAGTTCCCGCAGCTCTGCGAGGCCGAGACGGAGGCGTTCGCCCGGCTGCTCGGCCGACACGTCCAGCGCCTCTCCACGATCGGCGGGGGCGGGCACGTGTGCACGACCGTCGTACCGGCAAGCACCGTCGTACCGGCAAGCACCGTCGTACCGGCAAGCACCGTCGTACCAGCAAGCACCGTCGTACCAGCAA
>DAIPJR010000078.1:0-7914 GCA_036770165.1 Actinomycetes bacterium
GCCAGCGTCGCCGGCGCCTTCCTGCTCCCCCCGGTCGCGTCGAGCTTCGGCCCGAACGGGGTACCGCTCCTCGTCGCCCTGCTGTACCCGCTGATCGACCTGGTCCTCGCGCTGCTCGTGGTCGGGCAGACGATCCTGCGGCTGCGCGAGACCAGCCGGCGGACCGTCGGCCTCTGCCTCGGCTTCGTGCTGTGGCTGCTCGCCGACTCGAGCTTCGTGCTCAACCTCTCGTCCGGGAAGTACAAGTTCGGCACGCTGCTGTACGCGGGCTGGGGCGGCGGCATCGCCCTCATCGTGGCGAGCGCCTGCCTTTCGAGGCCAGACATCGTCACGGGTACGAGACGCCGCCAGGGCCCGAAGATCCTGCTCTCCGCCGGATCGATCGCCGTGCTGGTCCTCGTCTTCCGCCCGTCCAGCGGAGCCGTCTGGTACGTCACGCTGCCAGCGGTGATCACGCTGGTCGCTGCCGGCGCCAGGATGTGGGTCGCGCTGCGCGAGGCGCGCGGAGCGGCCGAGGCGCACCGCATGGCGAGCACCGACGACCTCACCAACCTGCCGAACCGCCGTGCCGTGCTCAGCCGGCTGGACCAAGGCCTGCGCGGCGACAACCCGCTGGCGCTCATGCTGCTCGACCTCGACGGATTCAAGGACATCAACGACACGCTCGGGCACTCGGCCGGCGATGCAGTCCTCGAGCAGGTCGCCACGCGGATGCGCGAGGCCTTGGACGACGAGGTCCTGCTGGCCCGGCTCGGCGGCGACGAGTTCGCCATGGTCGTCGCCAGCGAAGACCCGGCACACCTGCTCGAGACGGCCCAGCAGGTACGCGACGTGCTGCTGCAGCCGACCAGCATCGACGACCTGCAGCTGGCGATCGGCGCCTCCGTCGGCATCACCGTGCGGACGGCCAGCGACCGCCTCTCGACCGACCTGCTGCGGCGGGCGGACATCGCGATGTACCAGGCGAAGCTGACCAAGTCGGGCGCCCTGCTCTACGACGTCACGCGCGACGACTTCTCCCGGCGCCGGCTCCGGCTGTCCGAGGACCTCCGCCGCGGGATCGCCGGCGGCGAGCTGACCGTGTGGTACCAGCCGCAGATCGACGCCAACGGCGAGGCCGTGCGCGGCGTCGAGGCCCTCGTGCGCTGGTCGCACCCCAGACAAGGGCTGCTGCAGCCGGCGATGTTCCTGCCCGAGGCACGGCGGTCCGGGCTGATGCTCGCCCTGTCCGAGGCGGTCATCGCGTTGGTGCTGGCCGACGCGCAGCGCTGGGCGGCGAACGGTCTCGAGTTCCGCGTGGCGGTGAACTTCGCCCCGACCGAGCTGCTCGGGGGCCTGCTCCTCCCCCGGCTGTTCGCCGCCGTCGACGAGGCCGGCCTCGCGCCGGAGACCCTCGTCATCGAGGTCACGGAGGACTCGTTCCTCGCCGACCCCGAGAAGGCCCGCAGCGTGCTCCGGCAGATCCGCCAGCAGCAGGTCCAGATCGCCATCGACGACTACGGCACCGGGTTCTCGTCCCTGTCGTACCTCCGCGACCTGCCCGTGCAGGAGATCAAGATGGACCGCTCGTTCGTCTCCATGATCCGTACCGATCCGCGCAGCAAGATGATCGTCGAGTCGACCCGGCACCTGGCCCAGGGCCTCGGGCTGCGCATGGTCGCCGAAGGCGTCGAGGACTCCGCCACCATGGCCGATCTCTCGGACATGGGCATCGACGTCCTGCAGGGTTACCACATCGCGCGGCCGATGCCCTCGGGCGAGGTCGAGCCGTGGATCAGGCGCTGGTCAACTGGCCCGGCTTCCCGGCTGCGGCCCCTTGGGGCCGACCGTCCGCCCCGCGGATGACCTCGGCGCAGGAACTGGCTCCGTCAGGTCGATGACACGGTCGCCGAGCACGAAGGTCGCCGGGTCCGGCGAGAGCACGCCGTGCAGCCCGTTTCCCTGGGCGATCAGCCGGTAGGCGTCAGGAGCGATGCGACGCCAGGTGTCCAAGGCGTGGGCCATCTTCCCGTACACCGGGGTGCTGGCCTTGGACCCCAGGTAGGGCGCCGTGGTGGCCCCCGGCAGCGGGTGGGTGATCACGCCCACCGAGCGCAGCAACGACCGCACCCGCTCGTCGAGGATCGACACGAGCGCGCTCACGTGGTTGACCTGGGTGGCGAGGACGAGCCCGTGGTAGAGCGCAGCAGCGGCCATGACCCCACCCGAGCCGGCCCGGTCACGTACGCCGAGCGTCGCCACGTCCCAGGTGTTCGCGAGGTCGAGGCCCGCGGCCCGTGCCGCACGAACGCCGTCCAGCCGCCACGGGTCGCCACCGAGGTCGTGCAGCGTCTTGAGACCGGCGGCACCCGGGACGATCACCCGGCAGGTACCCGAGACGTGGCCGCTGTCGTCGGCCAGCGCGATGAACACGGACGAGTCGGCGTAGCCGCCGTACTCCTCGTCCAGCTGGTCCGTGGTGTTGCCGTACCAGCTGAGGAAGACCTCGGCCTCGCAGTCGCGGGCCGCGTCGAGCAGCGGGCCATGTGCGTCGAACACCAGTCGAAGAGGGGATGCCACCACGCGCCGGTCCAACCCTTCGCAGTACCCCCAGGCCCATCCCGTGTGACATACGAACACTAACGCGCCGATTGTCCGGAACGTGCAGGCACGCCGCGAGCCCTGCCCGTACGCGGGACGCGCCCGTCGCATGGGCGCCGCACGGCCGGATCGGCCAAGGCCCGAGCCACCCGGGTGCCCTTCACCCGCCGGATGGGGCCTGCCGAGCCCGGGCCGGCTGCACAGGGCGTCCGTCTGCCCCCACCGGCCGGGTGAAGCGCACCCTGGCCGATACCGGGCCCACTCGCCCGGCAAGTGGGCCAACCCGCGCCCGTCTCAGCCAGCGGCGCGGCCACCGCACCAGCTCGCGGCGGCTAGCGCCCCGCGCCGGCCCTGGCGGAACGCTAGAAGCCGAGGTGCGGCAGCGGCAGGAGGGGGTCGATCGCGATCGCGACGAAGAGCAGCGTGAGGTAGCTGATCGAGCCGTGGAACAGCCGCATGGGCCGCACGTCGACGTCCCCCGCACGCACCCGGGACCGCAGCCGGTAGGCCTCGAGCAGGAATCCTCCGCCGAGCCCGGCGGCGACCACGGCATAGACGGGCGTCGTGCGGGCGACGGGCACCAGCACGAGCGACACGGCGACCATGACCCAGCTGTACGCGATGATCTGCCGCGCGACGACGGCCGGCGACGCGACGACCGGCAGCATCGGCACCCCCGCCGCCGTGTAGTCGTCGACGAAGCGCAGCGACAGCGGCCAGTAGTGCGGCGGCGTCCAGAAGAAGATCACTCCGAACAGCACCAGCGGCGTCCACGCGAGCGACCCGGTCACCGCGGACCAGCCGATCAGTACGGGCATGCAGCCGGCGGCCCCGCCCCAGACGATGTTCTGCGGCGTACGGCGCTTGAGGCCGAGGGTGTAGACGAATACGTAGAACAAGATCGCGACGAGACTGAGCCATGCGGCCGGCTCGTTGACCAGCCAGTACATCCACGCCACCGAGGCGACACCGAGCGCCGTCCCGAACACCAGCGCCGCGGTGGGGGTCACGGCACCGGTGGCCAGCGGGCGGTGCCCGGTGCGCTTCATCAGCGCGTCGATGTCCCGGTCGACGTAGCAGTTGAGGGTGTTGGCGCTGCCGGCCGCCAGGGCACCGCCGACGAGCGTGGCCGCGACGAGCCACAGCCGCGGCACGCCACGGTCGGCGAGGAACATCGTGGGGATCGTGGTGACCAGGAGCAGCTCGATGATGCGGGGCTTCGTGAGCGCGACGTAGGCCGCCAAGGTCTCCCGCAGACCTCGGGCCGGCCCGCCGAGACCCCGCTCGACCTGCAAGGGTCGATCCACGGGTGGTCGAGGGTCGACGGCCGTCACTGACACCTTCCGGTCCGTGCTGGGGTCACCGGATCGCTCCGGCGGTGCGCCCGTCATCGTATCGGTAGGCTCGGCCGTGACTGCCATGACGGTCATGACCGTCGGCCTTCCGGGGCAGGCACACGTCAGCGGGCGTCCGGCTCGCGCACGAGAGGAGTCGGTGGACCAGTGAGCACGACGACGGACAGGCGCCCTCTCGGCTGGACCGAGCTCGACGACGCCGCGGTCACGACCGTCAGGGCGCTCGCCATGGACGCGGTCCAGAAGGTCGGCAACGGCCATCCGGGCACCGCGATGAGCCTGGCCCCGGCCGCCTACCTGCTCTTCCAGAAAGTGATGCGGCACGACCCGAGCGATCCGACGTGGGTGGGCCGCGACCGGTTCGTGCTCTCCTGCGGCCACTCCAGCCTGACGCTGTACATCCAGCTCTTCCTGGCCGGCTACGGGCTCCAGCTCTCCGACCTCGAGCAGTTCCGTACGTGGGGCTCGCTCACGCCCGGCCACCCGGAGTACCGGCACACCAAGGGTGTCGAGATGACGACCGGCCCGCTGGGTCAGGGCCTGGCCACCGCGGTCGGCATGGCGATGGCGGCCCGCCGCGAGCGCGGCCTGTTCGACCCCGACGCCGCACCGGGCGCCAGCCCGTTCGACCACCACGTCTTCGTGATCGCCTCCGACGGCGACCTCGAGGAGGGCATCACCTCCGAGGCGTCCTCGATCGCAGGGCGGCAGCAGCTGGGCGAGCTCACCGTCATCTGGGACGACAACCACATCTCGATCGAGGACGACACGGCCGTCGCCTTCAGCGAGGACGTCGTCGCACGCTACGACGCCTACGGCTGGCACACGCAGTACGTCGGGATGAACGCTGACGGCAGCGTCGACGTCGCCGCCCTCGCCGACGCGGTCGACGCGGCCCGCGCCGAGACCAGCCGGCCGTCCTTCATCGCGCTGCGCACCATCATCGGCTGGCCGGCGCCCAACCTGCGCAACACCGGCAAGGCGCACGGCTCCGCCCTGGGCGCCGACGAGGTCGCGGCGACCAAGGTGCTGCTCGGCCTGGACCCCGCACTGAGCTTCCAGGTCGACGACAAGGTCCTGACCCACACCCGTGAGGCCCTCGACCGTGGTGCTGCGGCGCGCGCGGCGTGGTCGATCGGGTTCGACGCCTGGCGGGCGGCCAACCCCGACCGCGCGGCGCTGTTCGACCGGCTGCACGCCGGCGAGCTGCCCGAGGGCTTCGCCGACGCCTTCCCGGTGTTCCCGGCCGACGCCAAGGGCGTCGCCACGCGCAAGGCCTCGGGCGACGTCCTGGGCGCCCTGGCCTCAGTGCTCCCCGAGCTGTGGGGTGGCTCCGCCGACCTCGCCGAGTCCAACAACACGACGATGGCCGGTGAGCCGTCGTTCCTCCCGCCCGGCGTCGAGACGGTGCACTGGAAGGGCGGCCCGTACGGTCGCACGCTGCACTTCGGCATCCGCGAGCATGCGATGGGCGCGATCCTGTCGGGCATCGCGCTGCACGGCCCCACCCGCCCGTACGGTGGCACGTTCCTGGTCTTCAGCGACTACATGCGCGGCGCCGTACGGCTCGCGTCGGTCATGCAGCTGCCCGTGACGTACGTGTGGACCCACGACTCGATCGGGCTGGGCGAGGACGGCCCGACTCACCAGCCGGTCGAGCACCTCGCCGCGCTGCGTGCCATCCCGGGCCTGTCGATCGTCCGCCCCGGCGACGCCAACGAGACCGCGGCCGCCTGGAAGGCCGTGCTCGAGCGGCGTCAGCCGGTCGGTCTCGCCCTCACCAGGCAGAACCTGCCCACCGTCGACCGCACGACGCACGGCTCGGCCGACGGTGTCGCGCGCGGCGGCTACGTGCTCGCCGACGGCAGCACCGGCCCCGCGCGGGTCGTCATCATCGCCACCGGGTCCGAGGTGCAGCTCGCCCTCGGCGCGCGCGACGTCCTGGAGGCCGACGGGGTCTCGACCCGGGTCGTCTCGATGCCGTGCGTCGAGTGGTTCGACGAGCAGGACGCCGCCTACCGCGAGAGCGTGCTGCCGAGAGCCCTGCGCGCCCGCGTCTCGGTCGAGGCCGGCCTGGCGCTGACCTGGCACCGGTTCGTGGGCGACTTCGGCCGGTGCGTGAGCCTTGAGCACTTCGGCGCCTCGGCCGCTGCGGAGACCCTTTTCCGCGAGTTCGGCTTCACCGTCGACGCCGTCGTCGCCGCTGCGCGCGAGAGTCTCGCCGCAGCCGACGGATGATCGCCCGCACGACCTGCAGCCGGCCACGTCCCCCGCACGAGAGGAGCCGCGAGTCATGACCGAACCGCTACGCGCACTGGCCTCGGAGGGGGTGTCGATCTGGCTCGACGACCTCAGCCGGCACCGGCTCGCCACCGGCAACCTGGCCGACCTCGTCCAGCGAGGGGTCGTCGGCGTGACGACCAACCCGTCGATCTTCGAGGCTGCCCTGCGGGCCAGCGCCGACTACGCCACGCAGGTGTCGGACCTCGCCGCCCGTGGCGTCGACGTCGAGGAGGCGATCCGGATGATCACCGCATACGACGTCCGCTGGGCCTGCGACGTGCTGCGTCCGGCCTACGACGCGTCCGACGGGGTCGACGGCCGCGTGTCGATCGAGGTCGACCCGCGGAAGGCGCACGACACCGAGGGCAGCGTCGCCGAGGCCCGTGGCCTCTGGTGGCTGGTCGACCGGCCCAACGCGTACATCAAGATCCCGGCCATGGTCGAAGGTCTCCCAGCCATCTCGCGGGCGCTCGCCGACGGGATCAGCGTCAACGTGACGCTGATCTTCAGCCTCGACCGCTACCGGGCGGTCATGGACGCCTACCTCACCGGCCTCGAGCAGGCCTCGGCCGCCGGCAAGGACATCGCGTCGATCACGTCCGTGGCGTCGTTCTTCGTCAGCCGGGTCGACACCGAGACCGATGCGCGTCTCGACAAGATCGGCACGCCGGAGGCGCTCGCACTGAAGGGCAAGGCGGGCATCGCCAACGCCCGGCTGGCCTACGAGGCCTACGAGCAGGTCCTCGCGACACCGCGCTGGCAGGCGCTCGCCGCCAAGGGCGCCAAGCCGCAGCGTCCGCTCTGGGCGTCCACCGGTGTCAAGAACCCTGCCTACGACGACACGATGTACGTCGTCGAGCTCGTGGCACCCGACACCGTCAACACCATGCCGGAGAAGACGCTCGACGCGGTGGCCGACCACGGTGTCATCAGCGGCGACACGGTCCGCCCGCGGTACGCCGAGGCGCACGCGACGTTCGAGCAGCTGTCCGCTGTCGGGGTCGACCTCGGCGACGTGGTCCGCGTCCTCGAGGTCGAGGGCGTGCAGAAGTTCGAGGCCGCGTGGGGCGACCTGCTCGACTCGCTGCGACAGGCCCTTGCCGCAGCCGGCCACGTCGGAACTGCCACCGCGGGTGGGGCGTGACTGTGGCGCCCCTGGCGAACCCCCTGCGCGACGCACGTGACCGACGGCTCCCCCGGGTCGCCGGCCCGTGCGGCATGGTCATCTTCGGCGTCACGGGCGACCTGGCCCGCAAGAAGCTCATGCCGGCCATCTACGACCTCGCCAACCGCGGCCTGCTGCCGCCCGGCTTCGCCCTCGTCGGGTTCGCGCGACGGGACTGGGCCGACCAGGACTTCATGCAGGTGGTGCACGACTCCGTCAAGGAGCACTCGCGCACCGCGTTCCGCGAAGACGTGTGGGCCAGCCTCGCCGAGGGCCTGCGATTCGTCCCGGGCGACTTCAGCGACGACGCCGCGTTCGAGCAGCTGCGTACGACGATCGAGGAGCTCGACACCAACCGCGGTACGGGCGGCAACCACGCGTTCTACCTGTCCGTACCCCCCAAGTTCTTCCCCGACGTCGTGCGCCAGCTGAAGGAGCACGGGCTCGCCAAGGGTCCGGGCGACGCCTGGCGACGGGTCGTCATCGAGAAGCCGTTCGGGCACGACCTCGAGAGCGCGCAGGAGCTCAACC
>DAIPJR010000079.1:0-7868 GCA_036770165.1 Actinomycetes bacterium
TGCTGGCCGTCAGCGCGGGGGGCGGGGCGACGACCAAGACGGTCGTGCTGCTCACGACCGCCGAGGTGGACGCCGCTGCGGCCAAGCAGGTCGGCTACCGCCCGCCCGGCTCCTGACCTGCCCGGCGCCGCCGCCTGCCCGCGCGGAAACAGCAGCATGCAAGCCCCTGCGAGACTGTCCGGGTGACGTCCTCTCCCCGCAGGGCGCGCGTCCGCGCGCCCGAGCTGGTCGGTCGGGGCGGCTGGTTGAACACGGGCGGGAAGTCGTACTCGATCAGCGACTTCCGGGGCCGGTTCCTGCTGCTGGACTTCTGGACGTTCTGCTGCATCAACTGCCTGCACGTGCTCGAGGAGCTGCGCCCGCTCGAGCAGACCTACGCCGAGCAGCTGGTCGTCATCGGGGTCCACTCGCCGAAGTTCGTGCACGAGGCCGACCATGACTCCGTGGTGGCCGCGGTCGAGCGGTACGAGGTGCGGCACCCGGTCCTCGACGACCCTGACCTCACCACGTGGGGCGCTTATGCCGTACGTGCCTGGCCGACGCTGGCCCTGGTCGACCCGGAGGGCTACGTCGTCGCGCAGTTCTCCGGCGAGGGTCACGCCCACGGGCTCGACGCCCTGCTGGCCGAGCTGGTCGTCCAGCACGCCGCGAAGGGCACGCTCCACGAGGGCACCGGCCCGTACGTACCGCTGGAACCACAGCCGTCGACCCTGCGCTTCCCGGCGAAGGCCGTCGTGCTGCCGAGCGGGAACGTCCTGGTCGCCGACTCCGGGCACCACTGCCTCACCGAGCTCGAGCCGGACGCCGAGACGCTGGTAGGCCGCATCGGCAGCGGCGAGCGCGGCCTGGTCGACGGCCCGAGCGAGCAGGCTCGGATGAACGAGCCCAACGGCCTGTGCCTGCTCCCGCCCGACGACGCCGCCTCGCTCGGCTACGACGTCGCCGTCGCCGACACGGTCAACCACTGCGTCCGCGGCGTCCACCTGGCCAGCGGCGACGTCCGTACGATCGCCGGCACCGGTGCGCAGTGGATGCAGGGCGCGCCCGGCCCGCGACCAGAGCCGGTGCCCGGGACCGCCACCGACCAAGCGCTGTCGTCGCCCTGGGACGTGGCGTGGTCGCCCGAGCGCCGCGTCGTCGTGGTGGCCATGGCCGGCATCCACCAGCTCTGGGAGCTCGACCCGTACGCGCGGACCATCGCGCCGTCCGCGGGTACCACGAACGAGGGGCTCCGTGACGGGCCTTCCGACCAGGCCTGGTTCGCGCAGCCGTCGGGCCTGGCGGTCGCCCCTGACGACGGCGACGGCGAGCGGATATGGGTGGCCGACTCCGAGACGTCCAGCCTCCGTGCCGTACGAGCCGGGGTGGTCGCCACCCATGTGGGACAAGGACTCTTCGACTTCGGCCACGTCGACGGCGCAGCCGAGGAGGCCCTGCTGCAGCACCCGCTCGGCCTCACGCTGCTCCCCGACGGGTCGGTTGCCGTGCTCGACACGTACAACGGCGCGGTCCGCCGCTACGACCCGGTGGCGCGCGAGGTCGCGACGCTGGCGACCGGGCTGCGCGAGCCCTCGGGCGCGGTCCTCGTTCCGTCCGACCCCGCCGACCAGAGCAGCGCGCCGGACCTGCTCGTGGTCGAGTCGGCGGCGCACCGGCTCACCAGGCTGCGCCTGCCGGACGCGGCCGTACGGGTCGAGGCGGCGGCCTACCGGACGAGACGTGAGCCGATCGACGTAGCCGCCGGAGCCTTCGAGCTGGCGGTCGTGTTCGAGCCCCCGAAGGGGCAGAAGCTCGACGACCGCTACGGACCGTCGACGCGGCTGCTCGTGTCAGCGTCGCCCCCGGAGCTGTTGGTGGCGGGCGACGGCAGCGGCAGCGACCTGACCCGCGAGCTGCACCTCGCCGGGGGAGTCGCCGGGGGAGTGCTCCACGTCGCGGCCTTCGCGGCGTCGTGCGACAACGCCGGCGACGTGGAGTTCCCGGCCTGCCACGTGCACCAGCAGGACTGGGGGATCCCGGTACGCGTCACTGCCGGTGGCGCCCGCCGCCTCCCGTTGCTGCTGCGGGGGATGGACGGCTGAGCTCGGCGACCAACGTCGCCGTCCACCCCCGGCGGACCCGCCCGGCGGCCCCGGCGATCGACGGCTGCACGACCACCCAGGCACCGCCGCACGCGAAGCAGACGGTGACCGCCCACGCGGCGGGGTCGTAGACGAGGGATGCGTGCCCGTCGACCGCGGTCGTCCAGCGGATGGCACCAGCCGAGACAGCGGGCAGGACGGCGAGCAGGACCAACCATCGACGGCGCAGCCCGCCGGCGACCACCAGCGCCCCAAGTCCGAAGAAGGCGGCCCGACGCGCGAGCGTCCCCCAGTCCTGCGCCTCACCGGCCGAGGAGTTCCACGCGACGACCGCCACGAACACCGCGGCGACGGGGACCAGGCGGCGTACGACCTCGGAGGTGTCGACCGGGGGCCGGCGGGACGGAGCCACGGAGCGAATCGCCATGGCCGGCACGGCCACGACGACAGCCTCGATGGCCGCGCTGGCCCAGGCCCATGTGGTGCTCGGGACGGTCGCCCGGGCCGGCCACACGACAGCCCACATCAGCTGGTTGGACAGCATCGGCGCCCACACCCCCGCGGCGATCGGCGCCGGCACGAGCGGGAGCGTGGCGACCAGGAGCAGCCACCAGCCACGACCCGCGGCCACGACAGCCAGGGCGAGGAGCACGAGCGCCAGCACGAGGACGCACGCGGTCACGGTCGACGGCAGCCACGCCTCCCACGTCGGCCCTGGGACCGGCTGCGTGAAGCCGGCCTTGGGGTACTGCCGGTGCAGCCGAAGGCGGATCCACTCGGCCTGCCACCACAGCGTCGACGTCATGGTGCTCCCGGCGAAGGCCTGCAGCGCGGCGTACGTCGCGAGGACGCACGACGAGGCGAGGAGGACCGGTCGGAGCCGGTGGTCGGACAGGGGGACGCGTGAGATGCCGGCCGGCCGGGTCATCCTGGGCTCAGCGCCCGGTGCGAGCCCCGGCGGGACCGGCCACCCGGCCCCGCCCGGCCACGACGAGGGCCAGCAGCAGGACGCTGAACGCGAGCCAGGTCAGGGGCGAGATCGGGCGTTCCCCTCGCACGAACTCCGCCGCCACTCGCGCGCCGTTCCCGACCTCCTCGGCGTGGCTGCGCTCGAGCAGCAGGTAGCCGGTGGCGATCCCGAGGAGGGCCACGGCGCATCGGCGAAGGGTCTGCAGCCGCCTGGTCCGGCGGTCGTCGGGCGTCCTCACCCTGACGTCATCGGCTGCCTGGGGCAGCCGTCTTGAGCGCTCCCGCGCAGTCGCTCAGAACGCGTCCTCGGACAGCTCCATCAGCGCGTTGTCGGTCGCCTCGGCGATCGCGCGCTGGGCGCTGAGCTGCGGCAGCACCTGACGGGCGAAGAACTTGGCCGCCGCGACCTTGCCCGCGTAGAACGCCTCGTCTGCAGCGGAGGGGCCGGCCGCCTGCGCCGCGATCGCCACCTCGGCCTGCCGCAGCAGCAGCCAGCCGACGACGAGGTCGCCGAGCGCGTACAGCAGCCGACCGGTGTTCTGGCCCACCTTGTACAGGTTCGTGACGTCGTCCTGCGCCGTGGTGAGGAACCCGACGAGCGTCCCGACGATGCCCTGCACGTCCTCGAGCGCCTGCCCGAGCAGGTCGCGCTCGACGGCCAGCCGACCGTTGCCCGCCTCGCCCTTGGCGAAGTCCTGGACGTCGGTGAGCAGCCGCGTCAGTGCCCGACCCTGGTCGCGCACGATCTTGCGGAAGAACAGGTCGAGGCCCTGGATCGCCGTCGTGCCCTCGTACAGCGTGTCGATCTTCGCGTCTCGGATGTACTGCTCGAGCGGGTAGTCCTGCAGGTAGCCGGACCCGCCGAAGCACTGCAGCGACTCGGACCCGAGCAGCGCGTAGGACTTCTCGGAGCCGTAGCCCTTGACGATCGGGAGCAGCAGGTCGTTGAGGCGCTCGTCGTCGGAGGCGTCCTCGCCTGCCGCCTCCTTGACCGAGATCGCGTCCTGCACGGTCGCGGTGTAGAGGACCAGCGCCCGCATGCCTTCGGCGTAGGACTTCTGCGTCATCAGCGAGCGGCGCACGTCGGGGTGGTGAGCGATCGTGACCCGCGGCGCGGTCTTGTCCGTCATCTGCGTCAGGTCGGCACCCTGCACGCGCGTCTTCGCGTAGTCGAGCGCGTTGAGGTAGCCGGTGGACAGCGTCGCGATCGCCTTGGTACCGACCATCATCCGGGCGAACTCGATGACCCGGAACATCTGTGCGATGCCGTCGTGCACCTCGCCGACGAGCCAGCCGACGGCCGGCTCCTTCTCGCCGAAGGTGAGCTCGCACGTCGTCGAGACCTTGAGGCCCATCTTGTGCTCGACGTTGGTGACGTGGACGCCGTTGCGACCGGTCAGCTCCCCGGTCTCCCAGTCGACGAAGTGCTTGGGCACGAAGAACAGCGACAGCCCCTTGGTGCCGGCGCCGGCACCCTCGGGCCGCGCCAGGACGAGGTGGAAGATGTTGTCGGAAAGGTCGTGCTCGGCCGAGGTGATGAACCGCTTGACGCCCTCGATGTGCCAGCTGCCGTCGGCTTGCCTTGCGGCCTTGGTCCGCCCAGCGCCGACGTCGGAACCGGCGTCCGGCTCGGTGAGCACCATGCTGCCGCCCCACGCGCGCTCGCCGCAGACCTTGGCCCAGCGCTTCTGCTCCTCGGTGCCGAGCTCCCACAGCACGTGCGAGAACGCCGCGCCGGAGGAGTACATGTGCACGGCCGGGTTGGAGCCGAGGATCATCTCGGCGATCGCCCAGCGGACCGACGGCGGGGTCGGCGTGCCACCGATCTCGGCGGGCAGGTCGAGGTTGGCCCAGCCGGCGTCGATGTACGCGCGGTAGGACTGCTTGAACGACTCGGGAAGCGTGACGCTGGACGTGGCCGCGTCGAAGACGGGCGGGTTGCGGTCGGAATCCATGAACGAGTCGGCGAGCGGGCCGGTCGCCAGCCGCTCGATCTCGTCGAGCATGGAGCGCGCCGTGTCCTCGTCCATCTCGGCGTAGCGGCCGCTGCCCAGGACGTCCTGGCGGGCGAAGACCTCGAAGAGGTTGAACTCGATGTCCCGCAGATTCGACTTGTAGTGCCCCATGACGCTCTGTCCCCTCGGCCGCACGCGAACTGTACTCGTCAGTAACATGATGCTACCGGCGAGTAACTTCCGCAAGGCTTTGGCTCAGGTCGTCGAGGACGCGTACGGCGTGCGCGCTCTCCTGCTCGGTCGGCGCGTACGCCCCGTAGCACTCCCGTTCCAGCGTGCGGAGGGCGTCCGCCCCCGAGCCGGGCAGCCGCGCACGCAGCTCCCCGATGCTCTCGCCGGGGCGCCTCGGCCGACCGGTGGTCGCCAGCACGGCCTCGAGGCGGCGGAAGGCGCTGAGCACCGGGCCCGGCACCGGCCCGCCCTCGATCGACCTGTGGCCACGCCCGCGTCGCTGCACCCACCAGCGCAGCCAGAGCCCCACGAGGACCGCGAGCAGCACGACCATCCCGGCCACGACCGCCCGGCTGCGGGCGGAGTCGAGCGCGGCGTGCAGCATGCGGGACAGCACCGACGTGCCCCCTGGAGGAGCGAGTGTCGAACCGGCCGTCGGGTCGGAGGGGGACCAGCCGACGCCCGGGTAGTAGACCTCGACCCACGCGTGCGAGTCGGACACGAGCATGCGCCGCTGTCCATCGGCGAGCGGGGTCCCGTACGCGAGTCCGGTGACCATGCGCGCAGGGACGCCGCTGGCCCGCAGCAGCACGACCTCGGCGGACGCGAACTGCTCGCAGAACCCCAGGTGCGACGTGAACAGGAAGTCGTCGACCGCGTCGGCGCCGGGAGGCGGCAGCGGCGAGTCCAGCTGGTACTGCTCGTGCCCCCGCAGGTAGGCCTCGACCGCGCCGGCGGCGGCGTAGCGCGTCGTCGAACCGCCGGTCACCTGCGCGGCGAGGTCCCTGACGCGCTGCGGCAGCGTCGCCGGCAGCTGCAGCCAGCGCGCGTCGCTGGGGTCCGGCCCGTGCGCGGCGGCGAGGACCTGCGGCGCGGTGACCTCGGGCGTGGACGTCACCTGGTACGACGTGGGCAGCCGCCCGTCGGCGGCCGGCGTCACCGTGAGGCCGCCGTCGGTGTCACGGAGCAGCCGCCCGGTGACGGTGACCGACGACACCACGCCCGGGGCCACGATGCTGCCGGTGAACTGGCTCTGCAGGTTCACGGTGTCGGTACGCGGGGTCCCCGAGGGCACCTGGTCTAGGGGGTGGGGCACCACGTACGTCGGCCCCTGGGTCATCTCGATCAAGGAGTCGGTCGTGCCGAACCACGCCTGCCCGTCGTACGTGCCGAGGACCGTGCCCCGCCACAGCTGCGGGCTGTCGCCGGGTACGTCGAGGACGGGGGCGTCGCTCAGGCTGCCGCGGGTGCGGAGGTCCATGATCCCGCCGGAGTAGAAGCCAGGGCCGCGGACCTGACCGGACGAGGCACTCGGGACGTCGCCCCCGCCGAGCAGCCGGCTGCGCGCCGAAAGCCCGGTGGGCTGAGGCAGCAGGAGGAACACGACGAGCCCGGCCACGACACTGAGGGCGACGGCACCTGCGGTGCTCGCGACGGGCGACGTGCCCGCCGGCTCTCCGGTAGACCCGCCCGCCGTGCCCAGGCTCCTGGGCGAGCGACGGCTCGTGGCGACCAGCTGGCCCGACTCGAGCTGCTCCAGCCGCTGCGCGAGGACCAGCGCGGTGACGCCCGCCGGCCAGCTGACGAGCAGCGGGACCGCGACGGCCGGGCCCGGGGCCAGGCCAGCGGCGAGGATGGTCATGAACAGCCCGATGGTCAGCCCGACCAGCAGGTCGCGGCGGACGTTCAGGACGAGCGCGTGGGCGACCTGCAGCCCGCAGAGCAGGAGCGCGAGCACCGGCCCGATCGAGACCAGGGGGTTGTCCCCGAGGCCGGCGACTGCGCTGTGCGCTGCGTACCCGCCCACGAGGACGAGCACCGCGAGGCTGGCCCAGCGGCGCAGCCGGGCCTCGGCGGGAGCCGACAGCCACACCGAGGCGGCCGAGCCCGCGACGAGGCAGACGGCCACGGCGACCGTCGCCGGGATCGACAGGAGGTCGGCCGTCCCGAGGGCCAGCAGCCCGCTGAGCCCGGACACGAGCACGGTGATGCGCAGCGGCAGGCGCGCGGCGCCGGGGGCCATCAGGGCAGCTCCACCGGGCGGGCGCTGAGCGGCTCCAGCCGGACCCCAGCCGCGTACGCCATCGCGTGCGCCGCCGGCCACCAGGTGGCCGGCGGGGCCGCGTGCGCGACGTACAGGATCCCGCCGCGCCCGACCGTCGAGAGCGCCGGGCCGAGGACGGTGGCGTCGGGGAGCTCGACCAGGTCCAGGCCGGAGCACCAGTCGAGCAGCTCGACCCGGTTGCGCGTGGTGATCGCCGCCAGGTCGCGCTGGCGGACGAACAGCTGGACGGGGTGCCCCGCGTCGAGGGCGGCAACGCCGACCGACGCGACCGCCGACACCAGGACCTCCCAGCCAGGGCTCGCAGCGGGCCCGGCGACGAGGATCGCGAGCGAGCCCCCTCTGGGCACCTCGCGCTCGAGGACGACGAGGCGGCCGCGACGGGCGGTGCTGCGCCAGTGGACCTGGCGCGCCTCGTCGCCCGTGCGCCACTCGCGGATGCCGTGCACGTCCACCCCCGAGCGGTCCGGGTCGACCCGGCTCGATTCGAGGCCGTGCGGCCCCAGCGGCGGTACCCGCTGCGGGACCAGCGGCGGGTGCACCGTCATCGGGGTGGGCAGGGTCACCGAG
>DAIPJR010000278.1:0-2531 GCA_036770165.1 Actinomycetes bacterium
GGGCCCCTGGGGCTCGTTGGCAGGCGGCCTCAGGTCGATCTGGCGCACGGTCCAGCCGGCAGCGGGCAGGCCCGCGCAGACCGCGCTCCCCACGGAGCCCGACCCACCCGTGACGAGCACCCGCGGTGGAGTGCCGGCAGCCGGGTTCATAGCTTGGCGACGACCTCGGCCAGCAGCCGACCCATCCGGGTCGCCGAGTCGCGCCCCGTGGCGAGGACCTCTTCGTGGTTCAACGGCTGGCCGCTCATCCCGGCCGCGAGGTTCGTGACGAGGGAGATGCCCAGGACCTCCATGCCGGCCTCGCGCGCCGCGATCGCTTCGAGGCCGGTCGACATCCCGACCAGGTTGCCGCCGATCGTGCGCACCATCCGGATCTCGGCCGGCGTCTCGTAGTGCGGGCCGGGGAACTGCGCGTAGACACCCTCCGGCAGGAGCGGGTCGATGTCGCGGCAGATCTGCCGCAGCCTCGCCGAGTACAGGTCGGTGACGTCGACGAACCGCGCGCCGTCGAGGGGGGACCGGCCGGTCAGGTTGATGTGGTCCGAGATGAGCACCGGCGTGCCCGGCGTCCACTCGCGGTCGAGACCGCCACACCCGTTGGTGAGCACGATGATCCGGCACCCAGCGGCCGCCGCCGTGCGAACGGCGTGGACCACCGCTGCGACACCGCGGCCCTCGTACAGGTGGGTGCGTCCCATGAAGACCAGCAGCCTCTTGTCGCCGGCCACCACCGACCTGACCCGGCCGGAGTGTCCCTCGACCGCCGGTGGCGTGAAGCCCGGCAGGTCGGTGACGGGGAGGTCGTGGCTGGCCGTGCCCAGCTGCTCCGCGGCGGGGACCCAGCCCGATCCCAGGACGAGGGCGACGTCGTGGCGGTCCACCCCGGTCATCTCCGAGAGCGACTGCGCGGCCAGCTTGGCGGCGACGTACGGGTCGTCCAGGACCGAGACGTTCGGCGAGGGGTTCACAAGCCCGGACGCTACCGCTGCGCCGCCTGCGCGTGGGATAGCGCGCGCATCTCAGTCACCGATGGAGCGGCAGGGCCGCGACCGCAGGTCGTCGACGTAGTCCTTCGGGGCGCCGGCCTTCTCGGCCGCGTCGGCGATGATCCCGAGGTAGCGCGCCGATGGCAGGCCGCCCTCGTAGGCGTCCAGCACGTAGATCCAGGCGCTGTGGTCGCCGTCGAGGGTGTGGACCAGGACGCGGATCTTCGAGTACAGCCCCGACTCGGCGCCCTCCCAGAAGTCCAGCGCCCGCTCGTCCATCGTCGGCACGTCGTACAGCATCACGAAGACCTGGGAGCCCGCGTCCTCGACGAGCGTGGCGAGGGCACCCTCCCAGCCGTGGTCCTCGCCGCCGAACGTCAGCCGCCAGCCGACCACCCAGCCGGACCCGGCCGGCGGGGAGTGCGGCGCGCGCTCGAGCATCTGCTGGGGGTCCAGGTTGCTGCCGTACGCCGCGTAGAGCCCCATGGCGCCCAAGGGTACGGGGCGCGATCGCGCGTACGGGAGGATGGTGCCGTGACTCGTATCGCGATCGTCGGTGGTGGCCCTGGCGGGTACGAGGCGGCGCTGGTGGGCGCCCGTCTCGGCGCCGCCGTGACCCTCGTGGAGTGCAGCGGCGCCGGGGGTTCAGCGGTGCTCACCGACTGCGTGCCCAGCAAGACGCTCGTCGCGACCGCCGAGGTCATGACGGTGATCGCCGACAGCGGCCAGCTCGGGGTACAGATCCCCGAAGGAGCGGGCGCCTCTGGGGTCGGCGTCGACCTCGCCGCCGTGAACGACCGCGTCCGGCGGCTCGCCCAGGCGCAGTCCGACGACATCCGCGCCCAGCTCGAACGGGCCGGCGTCGACTGGCTCGACGGCACCGGGCGGCTCGACGGACCCGGCGCCGTGGTTGCCGACCTGGCCGGCGGTGGCTCGCGACGGTTCGAGGCCGATGCCGTGCTCGTGTCCACCGGGGCGCACCCGCGGTTGCTGCCCGAGGCGATGCCCGACGGCGAGCGCATCCTCACCTGGGAACAGGTCTACGGCCTGCGTGAGCTGCCGGAACGGCTCGTCGTCGTCGGCTCCGGCGTCACCGGCGCCGAGTTCGCTTCGGCGTACCAGGCGCTCGGTTCGCAAGTCGTCCTCGTCTCCTCCCGCGAGCGGGTGCTGCCCGGCGAGGACCCCGACGCGTCCCTCGTGCTCGAGGACGTGTTCCGCCGTCGGGGCATGGAGGTCCTCTCCCAGACGCGGGCGACCGGCGTGCGGCGCGCGGGTGACGGCGTCGTCGTCTCCCTCAAGGACGGCGGCCAGGTCGAGGGCAGCCACTGCTTGATGGCCGTCGGATCCGTACCCAACACCGCCGGGATCGGGCTGGCGGAAGCGGGCGTCGTCCTCGGGCCCGCCGGGTTCGTCGAGGTCGACCGGGTGTCACGCACCGCGGCCCGCGGCGTCTACGCGGCCGGCGACTGCACCGGTGTGCTCATGCTCGCGTCCGTCGCTGCGATGCAGGGGCGGATCGCGATGTGGCACGCGCTCGGCGAAGCC
>DAIPJR010000080.1:0-7860 GCA_036770165.1 Actinomycetes bacterium
GTACCACGCGTTGTTGCCGATCCCGGACGGTACGACGCCGAAGCCCGGCTTGATGCCGAACAAGCCGCAGCAGGCCGCCGGGATCCGGATCGAGCCCATCCCGTCGTTGCCGAGGGCGAGGGGGACCAGGCCGCCGGCGACCGCCGCAGCACTCCCGCCCGAGGAGCCGCCGGGCGTCCGCGACAGGTCCCACGGGTTGTGCGTGATGCCGAACGTCGAGTCGGTCGCGCCGAAGACGCACAGCTCGGGCACCCTCGTCAGTCCCACGACGACGGCTCCCGCGGCGCGCAGCCGGCGCACGACCTCGTGGTCGACGGTCTGCGGGCGGTCGGACGTGGCGGCCGCCCCGTCCCGCATCGGCTCGCCCGCGACTGAGACGTTGTCCTTGATCGCGATAGGTACGCCGGCGAGCGGCAGCGCGGCCAGGTCGGATCGCTCGCCGAGCTCGGCCGCCTCCTTCGTGGCGGCCCCGTGCCGAACCACCTGGAACGAGCCGAGGCGGCCGTCCCGCGCGTCGATGCGCGCGAGGGCGGCTGCGACCGCATCCTCTGGACGCATCGTTCCGGTACGGACCTGGGTCGCGAGCTCGGTCGCGGTAGCCGCCATGCCCCGGACCCTACGGCGCCGCGGCCGTTCTCGGCAGTGCCTGAAGGGTGCGGCTCAGCAGCCGTGCTGCCGCGTCCGGGTACGAGGCCGCGAGGAGCCCGGCCGCGGCGAGCACGTAGCGGGAGTCGACCGCGAGGGCCGCGCGGTCCGGCACCTTCCAGCCGCCGGCGTGGTCGCCCACGGCGGGCGCCAGGATCCGCTGCAGCGCACGAGGTCCTGCGTGTCGGAGGACGCCGCCCGAGCCCACCACGAGACGCACGCCGCGGAGGTCCTTGCCCGGGTTGCGCACCTCGCCCGACTCTTGCGGCCGGGCGTGCCGGCGGAGCGCGACGGTGAGCGCGAGCTCGGCCAGCCGGGCGTCGACGGCGCGCCCCTCGGCGTCCGAGGGCAGCAGGGCCGGGTCGGCGGCACGCTGCTCGGCCGCGAGCACGAGCCGCACAGCCTCCGCCTCGGGCAGCAGCCGCTCGGCGACGGCCGCGCTGACCACTCCGGGTGCGCTCCAGCGCACGCCCAGGTCGCCCTCGACGGTGCGTCCTCGCCACATCACCTCGACGACCTCGCGGTGCAGGGCCGCCTCCTCGGGGTCGGGGGTCACCACCGAGTAGACGTCCGTCGTGGCGCCCCCGACGTCGACGACGACCACGTCGCCGGCACCGGCTGTCCCCGCCGCTCCGTCGGCGAGCAGCTCGACGCCGGCCAGCACCGCGTCGGGCGTCGCGGCCCGGACCATCTCGGCGAACGCCGGCGAGGCCGACAGGTGCTTGCCGCCGATGACGTGGGCGATGAAGACCTCGCGGATCGCCGCCCGGGCGGGCAGCGGGTCCAGCACCCCGATCCGCGGAAGGACGTTGGCCGCCGCGATCGCCGGCCACCCCGCGGCGGTGAGGACGCCGACCACCTCGGCGCGGCCCTCGATGTTGCCGGCCACGACGACGGGCACCGTGCCGGTCGCGGCGGCGGGCGAGGCGGCCAGGGCCCGCGCGTTCGCCACCAGCACCTCGGTGTTGCCGCCGTCCGTACCGCCTACCAGGAGCACCACGTCGGGCCGGTCGGCCCGCAGGGCGGCGAGGCCCTCCCCCGTCAGCAGCCCCGAGCTCACGTGGACGATCTTGGCGCCGGCCGACAGGCCGACCCGGTGCCCGGCCTCGGCGGTGACCGCCCGCTCGTACCCGACGACCGCCAGGCGCAGGCCGCCGCCGGCGCTCGAGCAGGCGAGCACCTCGGAGAGGTCGGCGCCGGGCAGCTGGGCCGCCAGGTCGGCGCGCACCGCGTCGATCCCGGCCAGGACGTCGGTCTCGATCGTCGTGGCGTGAGCGGCGGTCGCCAGCAGGTCACCGGTGGTCACGTCGACTGCGGCGCCTTTGGTGAACGTCGACCCGACGTCGAGGCAGACCACGGGATGCACGGTTCGTCACCCTACGTGACCGCGCGTCATCGTACGTACGGCCGATGGCAGACGTATCGGGCAGATGATGTGATTCCGACCACTGCCCAACGGAGGAGTGCTCGACCTATGCGCCGGACCAAGGCTGCCGTCATGCTCGTCGCCGGGGCACTCGTCGCAGTGACGGCCGCGCAGGCCGGCAGCTCCGCGGACGCCGCTACCGCGATCAAGTTCGGCGCCAGCGTCCAGGCGAACAAGGGCGAGACCCTCACGACGGCCAAGACGCGGTTCCAGACCGACCTGGGGCGCACGCTGGCCAGCGTGCGCGACTTCCTGTCCTGGGACTCCGCGTTCCCGACCTCGTACGAGACGGGGATGCGCACCGCCGGGACCACCGTCCTGCTGTCCGTGGCCACGAAGACCAAGGCCGGCGTGATCATCCCGTGGGCGTCCATCGCGACGGCCCAGCCCGGCAGCGCGACGTACACGATGATGGTGTCGTGGGCCGACCGCGTCCGCGACTTCGGCGCCCCGATCTACGTGACGTTGCAGCACGAGCCCGAGACCACCCCGAACGCGCTGATGGGGGGCCCGGCCGACTACATCGCCGCCTGGCAGGCGTGGGCCGGCGTGCTGCGCTCCGAGGGCGCGACCAACGCCAAGCTGATGTGGATCACGACTGCTTACGCCTACCAGGTCAAGCCGACCGACACTCGGTACGCGACGAAGTGGTACCCGGGCGACGCCTACGTCGACGCGATCGGCAGCGACGCGTACAACTGGTTCTCCTGCCGGCCGTCGGCTCCGAAGACGCCGTGGTACTCCCTCCAGCAGCTGATCAGCGGCATGGTGGCGTTCGCGGCGCTGCACCCGACCCAGGAGCTCTGGATCACCGAGTTCGCGTCCGTCGAGGACCCGGCCACTCCGGGCCGCCGGGCGCAGTGGATCTCCGACGCCGAGGCGCTCTTCCAGCAGCCCGGCTACGAGCGTTTCACCGGCGTCCTGTACTTCGAGCAGAACAAGGCGCCGTGCGACTGGCGGGTGGCGAACAGCCCGGGCGCGCTCGCCGCCCTGGCCACGATGGGCACGGACCCGTACTACGCGGGCTGACCGCTCAGTCGCGCAGCGCCTGCTCGAGGTCGGCCACCAGGTCGGCGGCCGTCTCGATGCCGACCGACAGGCGGACGAGGTCGGCCGGCACCTCGAGCGGTGACCCGGCGACGCTCGCGTGCGTCATGCGGCCGGGGTGCTCGATCAGCGACTCCACCCCGCCGAGCGACTCCCCGAGCGTGAACAGCCGGGTGCGCTCGCACACGGCCAGGGCCGCGTCGGCGCCGCCCGCGACCCGGAACGAGACCATGCCGCCGAAGCGGGCCATCTGCTTGACCGCCACCTCGTGCCCCGGGTGCATCGCGAGGCCGGGGTAGCGCACCTCGGTGACCTTCGGGTGGGCCAGCAGCAGCTCGACGATCCGTTCCGCGTTGTCGCAGTGCCGGTCCATCCGTACGCCCAGCGTCTTGATGCCGCGCAGCACCAGCCACGAGTCGAAGGGGCCGGCCACCGCGCCCATCGCGTTCTGGTGGTAGGCCAGCTGCTCGGCGAGGTGGACGTCAGCGACGACCAGGGCTCCGCCGACCACGTCGCTGTGGCCGCCGAGGTACTTCGTCGTGGAGTGGACGACGACGTCCGCGCCGAGGACCAGCGGCTGCTGCAGGTAGGGCGAGGCGAACGTGTTGTCCACGACGAGCAGCGCCTCGGCCTCGTGCGCGGCCGTCGCGAGCTCGGCGATGTCCGCGACGTTGAGCAGCGGGTTGGTCGGCGTCTCGAGCCACACCACCTTGGTCTGCCCGGGGCGGATCGCGGCGCGTACGGCGGCCACGTCGGTGAGCCGGGCCGGCGTGTGCTCGAGGCCCCAGCGCTGCAGGACCTTGGCGAAGAGCCGGTAGGTGCCCCCGTAGGCGTCGTCCGGGATGACCACGTGGTCGCCGGGACCGCAGACGGTACGCAGCAGGGTGTCCTCGGCGGCGAGCCCCGACGCGAACGCCAGCCCGCGGGTCCCGGCCTCGATCGCGGCCAGGCACTCCTCGAGGGCGGTACGGGTCGGGTTGGCGCTGCGGCTGTACTCGTACCCTCCGCGGAGCCCGCCGACGCCGTCCTGCTTGTACGTCGACACCTGGTAGATCGGGGGGACGACGGCACCCGTGGTGGGGTCCGGCTCCTGGCCCGCGTGGATGGCCAGGGTCTCGAAGCCGTGCGGAAGCGGGTCGCTCGATGTGGTCACCCCGAAAGGCTAGCCCTCGCAGCCTGAACCGTTTGGCACGCAATCGGTCGCTGAGCTGACTACGGTGTCCTTTTTGCCCCGTACATATCGGGCATTTCTTAGCCATCGTGGCGCGATCGCGTGCCATTCGGCTCATCGGCCGGGTGGCACGGAAGCCGGCGGACCTTACGGAGCGATGACGTGGGCCGGACCAGGGCGCCATGGCGGAACACGGCCGGCCGGGGCAGGGTTGTGCGGGTACATCTGCCGAACAGCCTGTGGAGGACACCGTGCTCTTCAACCGAGCCAAGCGCGAGCTGGTCAGCGCCGACGAGGCGTTGCCGGGGCGCGCCATCCGTCCGTTCACCGTCCCGAAGACCCATGCCGTCCTGGGTACCCCGCTCGAGGGGCCGTGGCGCGAGGGGCTCGAGGTCGCCTATTTCGCGCTCGGCTGCTTCTGGGGCGCCGAGCGGTTGTTCTGGCAGCTGCCCGGCGTGTACTCGACGGCGGTCGGATACGCGGGTGGCAGCACGCCGAACCCGACCTACGAGGAGACGTGCACCGGGCGCACCGGGCACACCGAGGCGGTCCAGGTCGTCTACGACCCCACGCTGATCTCGTACGAGACGCTGCTGAAGGAGTTCTGGGAGGGTCACGACCCGACGCAGGGCTACCGGCAGGGCAACGACATCGGTACGCAGTACCGCTCCGCCGCCTACTGGACCACCGAGGGGCAGCACGCGGCCCTCGAGGCGTCGCGCGTGGCCTTCGAACCGGTGCTCGCCCGCAGCGGCTACGGCCCGATCACGACCGAGACGGGGCCGGCGCCGGCGTTCTACTACGCCGAGGACTACCACCAGCAGTACCTGTACAAGGTGCCGAACGGCTACTGCGGCCTGGGCGGGACCGGGGTGTCCTGCCCGATCGGCGTGGCAAGGACCGAGTCGGACCCAGCCTGAGGTCTTAGGCGCCGACGAGCTGCCCGTCGACCTCGTCCTCGCTGGGCGCTGCGGCGACGGTCGACCCCAGGAGGACGGGGTGGACGACGGCCGACGTCTCGTCGGTACTCGTACGGAACGTCTCGATGCTCTCCTGCATGGTGGCCGCGAGTGCGGCGAGCTCCTGGGCCGACGCCTCGGCCTGCCGCGATCCAGCCGCGTACATCGTGGACACCTGCGACAGCCGCGTCATCGCGACGACCACCTGGTCGGACGCGGACCGCTGCTGCTGGGTCGCCACGGAGATCTCCTTGACCGACGCCGCGGCCTCCTCGACGCGGCCGGCGATCTGGTCCAGGACGCCCACCGCGTCGGCGGCGAGGCCCTGCCCGGCTGCCACCTCGGCGGCACCCTGACCCGAGGCTGCGACGGTCGCGCCCATCAGCGCCGAGATCTCGGACACGAGGCCCTGGATGCGGCCGGTCGAGGCGCGGGCCCGCTCGGCCAGCTTGCGCACCTCGCCAGCGACGACAGCGAAGCCACGGCCGTGCTCGCCCGCGCGGGCCGCCTCGATGGCGGCGTTCAGCGCGAGCAGGTTCGTCTGGTCCGAGAGCTCGTCCAGCAGGGCGAGGATGCCGCCGATCTCGGCGACCTTGTCGCCAAGCACCTGGGCCGACTCGCTGATCACGCCGACCCGGCCGGCGATGCGGCCCATCGCATCGACCGACTGGGAGACTGCTCCGCGACCCGCCTCGGTGAGGGCGAGCATCTCCCCGGCGACGAGTGCGACGCCCGCGGCCGACTCGGCGATCTGGCTCGCCGTCGCGGCCAGCTGCTGGATCGTGACGGTCGTCTCGGTCACCGCTGCGGACTGCTCGCCGGCGGAGTCGGCCTGCCGTCCGGCGAGGACCAGCAGCTCGGCTGCTGATCCCGCTACCTGCTCGCCGGCCGACTGCGCCGAGCCCACCAGGACGCGGAGCCGCCCGATCGTCTGGTCGAAGCCACCGACCAGCGAGCCCAGGACGTCGCCCTCGTCGGCGAACTCGTCCACCGGAAGCACCACGCCCAGGTCTCCGGCACCGACGCGTGAGAGCGCCCCGGAGACGACGCCGAGCCGCTCGGCCAGCCGGTCGCGCTCACCGAGGGCGACGAGCGACTCGAGGCGGTGGCGGCGGACCATACCGATCCAGGCGACCACACCCAGCACGACCAGGCAGAGCCCGAGGACGACGAGCCCCAGGGCCGCCCAGCCCAGCACCCCGGACGCGGCGACGGCCGGCGCCGAGGCGACGACGACCCAGCCGGAGCCCACGTCCTGCTGGGCGTTCGAGACCGTGGAGAACGCCATCCGCTCGGAGGCTGCCGTGGACAGTCCCGCGCGCTTCTCCAGCCCGGACTGCCCGAGGAAGGCGTTGTCGTCGGCCACGATCGGCTTGCCGCCGGCGACCGCCTCGGAGGTGAGCAGCGGGTCCTCGCCGACCCGGCTGTCCATGAGGACCTGCCCGGTCCGCCCGTCGAGCACGCGGAGGGTCTCGCTGTGCTGCGCGGCCCCGAGCATCGCGGTTCGCAGCGAGTCCATGGTGATCGTGAAGTACACGACGCCGATGCCGACACCGTTGCTGCTGACCAACGTCGAGTGGCCGAGCACCCAGGTGTTCGAGACGTCGGACAGGAACGGGTCCGTACGGTAGACGGCGTTCGGTCCCATCAGCAGGGCCGCGTTGAAGTACGGCTCCTTCTTGACCGAGCCGAGCGCTTCCGAGAGCGAGATCCGGCCGAGGTTGTAGCGAGCGACCTCGAGCCCGTGGATGTCGGCGAAGCCGGCGCTGTCGAGCTGGCCGGGCAGCAAAGTGTCGAGGAATCGCAGCGCGTCGTCGATGTTCTCGATGTTGCCGCCGGATTCGAGCTTGACCGAACGGGGCCGCGGGTCGGAGATGAAGTCCCCGAAGGAAGGCTGGTGGGCGGTCATCAGGTCGATGGTGCGGACGCGCTCCAGCGTCTGCGTCAGCGAGGTGGACACCTGGCGGGCAGCCACGTTGAGCTGGCTGTCCTGCGTCGAGGCGAGCGACTGGGACGTTCGCGTGCTGATCACGCCCATCGCGACCCCAGCGCTGATCAGGCTCACGCCGGCGACGATCGCCGGCACGCGCAGATTCCTCACGACGACCTCCTCGCTCCCGGCGTTGCCCCCGGCGCTCCCGATGCACCTTCAACCGCCATCGGCAGGATCGTGCGAGGGGTTGAGGTACCGGAGCACCCCGGAAGATCAACGCGCTGCGAGGAACCCCAGCAGGTCCTGACGGGTGAGGACCCCCACCGGCTTGCCGTCGTCGAGCACCAGCAGGGCGTCGGCGCCCTCGAGCGTCGCCACGGCCCGCTCGACGGGCTCGCCCGCGCCGAGGCCTGGCAGGGCGGGCGACATGTGCGCCTCGACGCGGTCGGCGAGACGCGCCCGACCGGAGAAAAGTGCCTCCATCAGGTCGCGCTCCACCACGGACCCGGCCACCTCGGCGGCCATGACGGGGGGCTCGGCCCGGACGACCGGCATCTGCGAGACGCCGTACTCGCGCAGGATGTGGATCGCCTCCGCCAGCGTCTCGTTGGGATGCGTGTGGACCAGCGGCGGCAGCTCGCGGGCCTTGCCGCGGAGGACGTCGCCCACGGTCTGCCCC
>DAIPJR010000081.1:0-7853 GCA_036770165.1 Actinomycetes bacterium
CGGTCCGGCAGCTTCCTCCAGCTGCCGTCGTGGGCCGGGGTCAAGGCCGAGTGGGGGCACGAACGGCTCGGCTGGTACGACGGCGAGCGGCTCGTCGGAGCCGGCCTGGTCCTCCTGCGGCAGACGCCGCGGGTGAAGCGGTACCTCGCGTACCTGCCGGAGGGGCCGGTCATCGACTGGGCGGCCTACGACGCGGCCGACGTGACCGAGCCGCTGCTGGACCACCTGCGCCCGCGCGGAGTGTTCACGGTCAAGATGGGTCCGCAGGTCGTCGTACGGCGATGGCAGGCCGAGACGATCAAGTCGGCCATCGCGGTGGGCTCGCCCGGGCGCCTGGGGGACCTCCCGCCGGACGCGACCGACTCCCGCGCGGTCGAGCTGGCCGCACAGCTGACCGCCGCCGGATGGGAGCAGGCTCCCCCCGCGGGCAGCGGGTTCGGCGACTTCCAGCCGCGCTACGTGTTCCAGGTCCCGCTGACCGGGCGGTCCGAGGCCGACCTGCTGGCCGGCCTCAACCAGCTGTGGCGGCGCAACATCAAGAAGGCCGACAAGGCAGGGGTGGCCGTCGAGCAGGGCGGCTACGACGACCTCGCCGCCTTCCACGAGCTGTACGTCGAGACGGCCCACCGAGACGGGTTCACGCCGCGTGCGCTGCACTACTTCCAGCGGATGTGGCAGGCGATGCGTGAGGAGGACGGCGACCGCATCCGGCTCTACCTCGCCCGCCGCGAGGGCGAGCTGCTGGCGGCCACGACATGGGTGAAGGTCGGCGGGCACGTCTGGTACTCGTACGGCGCCTCGAGCACCGGGGGCCGCGAGCACCGGCCGAGCAACGCCGTCCAGTGGCGGATGATCGCCGACGCCGCGGAGGCCAGGGCCGAGGTCTACGACCTGCGCGGGATCTCGGACACCCTGGACCCGGACGACCACCTGTTCGGGCTGATCCAGTTCAAGCTGGGCACCGGCGGCGAGGCGGTCGAGTACCTCGGCGAGTGGGACTACCCGCTGTCGCCGTTCCTGCACAAGGCGTTCAAGCTCTACCTGGCCCGGCGCTGAGGAGGGCTCGATGACGTTCAAGCTGTATGTGGACGGCCCGCGCTGGCGGGCGCACACGGGCGCGGTGGTGGCCAGGACGCCGGGGATCGTGCCGGTCATGAAGGGCAACGGGTACGGGTACGGCCGGGCGTTCCTCGCGGCCGAGGCGGCCCGGCTCGACGTCGACACGGTGGCCGTCGGCGAGGCGCACGAGGTCGCCTCGGTGCGGGACGGCGGCTACCAGGGCGACATCCTGGTCCTGATGCCGTACCTGCCCGGCGTCGACGCTCCGCCCCCCGGCCGGCCCGATCCCGACGACCTCGTCGTGCGCACCGTGGCCGGCCTCGACTCCCTCGATGCCCTGCGCGGGCACCGCGTCGTCGTCGAGCTGTTGTCGTCGATGCGCCGGTTCGGCCTCTCCGACGACGAGGTCGACCGGTTGCCGAAAGTTCTCGACGCCGTCCAGCTCCAGGGGTTCGCCCTGCACCTGCCGCTCGTCGACGGCGAGGTCAGCCGGGTGGCCGAGGCCCAGAACGCGATCACCCGGTTGCGCCTCGCCGGCCTTCCCGTACGCGCCTTCTGGGTGAGCCATCTGTCCGCGGGCGAGCTGGCCGAGCTGGGGGCGGCGAACCCTGACGTCTCCGTCCGGGCCCGGATCGGCACGCGGCTGTGGCTGGGCGACCCCGGTGCGACGCAGGCGCGCGGGACCGTCCTCGCCGTCCACCGGCTGCGGCGTGGCGACCGCTACGGGTACCGGCAGCGAAGGGCCCCGCGCAGCGGCCACCTCGTCATCGTCTCCGGAGGGACGTCGCACGGGGTCGCGCTGTCGGCGCCGACGCCTGCAGTGGGGCTCACCCAGCGCGCGAAGACGGTCGCGATCGGTGGCCTGGAGGCGGTCGGGCGGTCGCTGTCACCGTTCACGATCGGCGGCACCCAGCGCTGGTTCGCGGAGCCCCCGCACATGCAGGTGTCGATGCTCTGGCTACCCGACGACGGACCCGCGCCCGCCGTCGGCAGCGAGCTCGTCGCCGAGGTGCGCATGACCACCTGCTGCTTCGACGAGGTCGTCGTCGAGGACTGAGGGCGAGCCGCGCCGGCGACCGGGCCGCCAGTGGTCCGGCGCGCCGTCGAGGGGCCCGCCGGCCGGATCGTCCGACCCGTCGGCCCGGATCGGGTCGTGCTCGGGTGCGAGGACGTCGCGGACGATCAGCCCGCAGACCCACAGGGTGGCCGCGATGCGCAAGAACGTCGCGCCGTTGTGCGTCCACTCGGGCACCACGATGGTCCCCGGGTTCGACAACCCCTCCAGGTGCCACCAGATCGCCACGAAGTAGAGGGCCTCGGCCGCCTGCCAGATCAGCAGGTCGCGCCAGCGCGGGCGGGCCAGCGGGAACAGCGCCAGCATCCACAGCACGTACTGCGGGGAGTAGACCTTGTTGGTCATGGCGAACGCCGCGACGACGAGGAACGCCAGCTGCCACACCCGCGGACGTCTTGGCGCGAACAGCGCGAGGCCACCGATCCCCAGGCACAGGGCGAGGAACGAGCCGCCGGACACCAGGTTCAGCACGCGGCCGTCAGGGATGCCCCAGCCGGCCCGGTCGAGCGCGTACCAGGGCGACCCGAACCCGGCTCCGCGCGACTGCGACAGCTTGTAGAACAGCGCCCAGCCGTGCGGCCACAGCAGCATCACCGGCACGTTGACGACGAGCCAGGCGACCGCGGCTGCACGCAGCATCCGCCAGTACGACCTGAGCAGGCCGCCACGCAGGCAGAGCAGGAACAGCGGCCCGAGCAGGACGAGCGGATAGAACTTCGCCGCGATCGCGAGGCCCAGCAGCACGCCGGCGAGGGCCGGTCTTCGGCGCGCCCACGCCAGGCCGAACGCGGCGGTGAGCACGACCGCGAAGAGGTCCCAGTTGATGTACGCGGCGAGCAGCAACCCCGGCGAGAGCGCGAACATCGCGGCATCCCAGGGCCGGCGGCCGGCCGTTCGAGCGACCAGGATCGTGGTGCCCAGTGCGCAGGCCACCAGCATCAGCACGGTGATGTCGAAGAAGGTACGGCTGCGGCCGACCTCGTCGTCGGCGCCGTCGACGACGCCGGTGATCGCGGCCGCAGTCGACATGAACGCGCCGGTCAGGACCGGGTACTCGAGCGGGGTGTCCCCGCTCCCCGCGTACGGAGAGGCGTTGTCGGCGAAGTCGCCGCGCAGCCGGTACAGGAACCCGATGTCGGAGTAGCAGAGATCGGGGTAGATGTTGTCACCGGTCCACGCGTTGGCCCGGCACGGCTGCTTGGCCAGCAGGCCGAGGCCGCAGACGATCGTGGCGAGGACGACAAGGATCGCCACGACCTTGGACGGGTTGGCCCGGATGCGGCCTCCGGCCGGCCCGCCGAAGCCCTCGCTGCCGGCCCGGACGATCGGGTCGTCGCGTGACGGGGGGACCAGGTCGATCACGTTCACCTCGTCCCGGCCGCTCCCAGCGGGCGACGATCGCCCGGCGCCAGGATGCCAGGCGAGAGGGCCGCCACGTCGCCAGGCGCGACCGGCGCGCCCGGGCCGGGTGGGCGCCGGGCAGCGTCGCGGTCGACGTCGGGGTCGGTGTGGGCGTCTGGCTGGGCGACGGGCTGTTCGACGGCGTCGCCGTCTGGCTGGGCGAGGTCGTGGTCGAGGGCGACGGGGTCAGTGTCGTCGAGGGGCTCGGGGACGGGGACGTCACCGACGCCGGCGGCTTCGGGAAGGCGACGACCGGCATCTTCTTGACCGCCGCGGTCATGTACGACGTCCAGATCGACGCCGGGAAGCTGGCGCCGTTGACCCGGGCCAGGCCGCCCACGCCGTTCATCGACTCGCGGCTCTTCCCGTCCGGACCGGTACGGAACAGCACGACCGACGTGGCCAGCTGGGGGGTGTAGCCGACGAACCAGGCGGAGAGGTTGCTGTCGGTCGTGCCCGTCTTGCCGGCGACCGGGCGGCCCACCCGCAGCGCCGTCGTACCGGTGCCGTCCGTGACCACCTTCTGGAGCGCGTAGTCGACCTGGCTGACGATGTCCGGCTGGATCGTGCGCACGCCCTTGGGCGTGAGCTGGTAGAGCAGCCCGCCGTTGGGACCGATGATCTTCGCGATCGCGGTCGGCGTCGTCTGGAGGCCGCCGGAGGCGAAGGTCGCGTACGCGCTGGCCATGTCGAGGGCCGTCGGCGACGCCACACCGAGGGTGGCGCTCAGGAGGGGGTCGATGACGACGTTGCTCGGGATGCCCGCGCGGCGGGCGGCGTCGACCACCTTGGCGGCACCCACGTCGGGCTGGTTCTCGACGTTGACGAACACCGCGTTGACCGAGTTCTCGGTCGCCTTGAGGAGCGAGATGGTGCCGTAGCTCCTGCCGTCCTCGTTGGGGATGGGCTGGGTCTTCGCGCCGTTGACGTCGGTGAACACCTGGCCGCTGCGGCCGTTCCAGGTGGAGTCGAGGGTGATCCCGTTCTCGAGCGCCGCGACGAGGGTGAACGCCTTGAACGTCGACCCGGCCTGGGCGATGCTCTGCGTCGCATCGTTGATGAACTGCGGGTGCGCGTAGTTGGGCCCGCCGTACATCGCCACGATGCCGCCGGTCGCCGGGTCGACCGAGGCGAGCCCGACCCGGACGCCCGTGGCCTTGGTCTTGGGGCGCTCCGCGTCGACGGCCTTGACCGCCGCGACCTGGTCAGCCTTGTTGAACGTCGTGTAGACGCGCAGCCCGCGGGTGTTGATGTCGTCCGCGGAGTAGCCGATCGCGGCCAGCTCGGACTGCACGTAGGCGGTCAGGTAGCCGTTCGGACCGCCGCCAGCGGTCGCCGACTGCCGTGGCTTGACGGCGGGGAAGGTGGTGGCGGCACGGGCCGCCGGCGTGAGCCAGCCTTCGGTCACCTCGCCGTCCAGCACGAAGTTCCAGCGGGCCAGCAGCTTGTCCATGTGGTACTCCGGCGCGTAGCCGCCCGGTGAGCGGATGATCGCGCCGAGGACCGCCGCCTGGGCCGGGTCGAGCTGGCTCGCGTTGACGCCGAAGTAGGCGCGCGCCGCCGCCTGGACGCCGTACGCCCCGCGCCCGAAGTAGATCGTGTTCAGGTAGTCGGTGAGGATCTCGTCCTTGGACAGCGCGTGGTTGATCTTGATCGACACGATGAACTCGTTGACCTTGCGGCTGATCGTGCGGCTCTGGGTGAGGTAGTAGTTCTTCACCAGCTGCTGGGTGATGGTCGAGCCGCCCTGCAGGGAGCCGCCGGCGAGGTCGTTCCAGGCCGCGCGAGCGATGCCGGTGACCGAGAACCCGCCCTCGTGGTAGAAGTTCCGGTCCTCGGCCGACATCACGGCCTGTCGCAGCGTGAGCGGGATCTGGTCGATCGAGATGATGGTCCGGTTGGCGGTCCCGAACCGGTCCAGCTCGCTCCCGTCGGCCCAGTAGACGATGGTGCTCTGGGCGAGCGCCTGGTCGTTCGGCTTAGGCACATCGATCACCGAGTAGAGCACCGCGAACGTGGCCACGCCGGCGAAGGCACCGAGGCCGAACAGCAGCAACCACTGCCGCCACGAGGGCAGGAAGTGGCGCACGCCGGTACGCCCGCGCCGTGGATAGTCGATCTTCACGTGTTCGCTTCCTTGAGCATCAGCAGGCATCAGTAGAGCATCAGCCGGGCATCAGGTGGCGGCCCGGAGGGGGAGGGGAGCGGCTAGTCGTCGTCCTCGACGGTGCGTTGCCGTCTCGGCGGCTTGCGCGGCACCCCATCTCCCAGGACGTACGAGGATGTCAGGTGGTTCCACTCGCACCGTTGGCAGACCTCGACGACGTAGACCCGGAACTCGCCCTGCTCCCGGGCCATCGCGGCCAGCTCGGCCGGTGACTTGATCCGGCCGGAGTACTGCCCGAGCTCGTCGCCGAACGCATAGCTGAGGTCGACCAGGTCGGCTCTTCGGCACACCGGGCAGCGCCGTCCGGTGGGCTGGCCGTGGAACTTCGCGGCCCGGAGCAGGTACGGATCGGCGTCGCAGACGTCCGTCGCGGTCGCGCCACCGGTGTAGAGCGCCTCCAGCGTCGCGCGCCTGGCGAGCGCGTAGTCGACGACCGACCGCTGCGACCACATGACCCAAGAGGGTACGAGAGATGGGCGCTGACAGCCCAGCCAGGTGAGCCCGTCCACGCCTGCCGGACACACCGAGTTTGCCTCCCGTTTGCATCCGGTGCGTCCGCGCCCTATCGTCTGGATGTATCGGCTCGATACATCAGGTGAGAACACTCGAACGGCGTAACGAGCGTCGGTTCAACAGCAGAACGGGAGGTCGGGATGAGCAAGAAGAGCGGCGTGCTCGAGCTCGCCGTCCTCGGCCTGCTGCACCAGTCTCCGCTGCACGGCTACGAGCTGCGGAAGCGGCTCAACTCGGTGCTCGGCTCGTTCCGGGCGTTCTCGTACGGGTCGCTGTACCCGTGCCTGAAGGACCTGCTGCACCGCGGCTGGATCGCCGAGGAGTCAGTCACCGGCCCCGCCGGGCCGGGGCGCCGCTCGAAGATCGTCTACAAGCTGACCGCGGACGGCAAGGAGCACTTCCAGGCGCTGCTCGCCGACTCAGGACCCGCCGCGTGGGACGACGAGAACTTCGGCGTCCACCTCGCGTTCTTCGGCCAGACCGACGCGGCCGTGCGGATGCGGATCCTCGAGGGGCGCCGCAGCCGGCTCGAGGAGCGCGTCGACACCCTGCGCCAGTCGCTCTCGCGCGGTCGCGAGCGCGTCGACTCGTACACCCTCGAGCTGCAGCGGCACGGGCTGGAGTCCGTGGAACGTGAAGTCAGATGGCTGAACGAACTGATCACGACAGAGCGGCAGGGCATCGCGCCCCGAGCCGACGACGACAAGGAGTAGTTCTATGGGTTCGATCCGCGTAGCCATCGTGGGCGTCGGGAACTGCGCCTCGTCGCTGGTCCAGGGCGTCGAGTACTACAAAGACGCCGACCCGGCGGGCAAGGTGCCCGGCCTCATGCACGTCAAGTTCGGCCCGTACCACGTCCGCGACGTGGAGTTCGTGGCCGCGTTCGACGTCGACGCGAAGAAGGTGGGCCAGGACCTCGCCCACGCGATCCTCGCGAGCGAGAACAACACCATCAAGATCTGCGACGTGCCCCCGACCGACGTGATCGTGCAGCGTGGGCACACCCTCGACGGCCTCGGCAAGTACTACCGCGAGATGGTCACCGAGTCCGACGACGAGCCGGTCGACGTGGTCGCCGCCTTGCGCGAGGCGCGCGTCGACGTGCTGGTCTGCTACCTCCCGGTCGGGTCCGAGCACGCGGCCAAGTTCTACGCGCAGTGCGCGATCGACGCGGGCGTCGCGTTCGTCAACGCGCTGCCGGTGTTCATCGCAGGGACGAAGGAGTGGGCCGACAAGTTCACCGCGGCCGGCGTGCCGATCATCGGCGACGACATCAAGTCGCAGATCGGTGCGACCATCACCCACCGCGTCCTCGCCAAGCTGTTCGAGGACCGCGGTGTCACCGTCGACCGCACCTACCAGCTGAACGTCGGCGGCAACATGGACTTCATGAACATGCTCGAGCGCGAGCGCCTCGAGTCGAAGAAGATCTCCAAGACGCAGTCGGTGACCTCGCAGCTGCAGGAGCCCATCGCCGCCCGCAACGTGCACATCGGGCCGTCCGACTACGTCGCGTGGCTCGACGACCGCAAGTGGGCGTTCGTCCGCCTCGAGGGGCGCAACTTCGGCGACGTGCCGCTCAGCCTGGAGTACAAGCTCGAGGTCTGGGACTCGCCGAACTCGGCCGGCATCATCATC